>NZ_JBDPMC010000240.1:0-814 GCF_039871625.1 Micromonospora sp. B11E3
AAGCAGTTCCGGGCGGTCGCGACCAGGTACGACAAGCGCGACTACATGTACCAGGCCACCGTCGACATCGCCACGATGAAGATCTGGCTACGCGACCTCACCCAAGATCGACGAGACACGGCCTAGCATCTGGGCAACCCTGAACAAGTAAACATCGGTCGGTTTCAGCGCGCCCGCTCGTTCCTTGTCGAAGAAGCCACCACACGCCTGATCGACCCACGCCATCGCCACGTCCAGGGAGAACTCCTCGACCCCACGCACGGCGAAGAACCTCGCCAGCCTGCGCCAGCAGCCCCGATACCAGACCAACGTCGATTCCTTGTAACCCAGCCGCCTCAACTCAGCGTCCAGGCCCGCCACCAGCACGGACAACATCGCCATCGCCACCGACCTCCGATCACAAGGCCCGGCACCATGCCGTGCCCCTGATCAGATCCTCGGCGCGTTATGCGCAGCGCTCGACCCCCGCAACCGCCCTCACCAGGCCAGACGAGTCGACGCTGCGCATAACCCAGCACTGTTCATAGGGATCGATCCTATCGCCGTTGCTGAGCAACGTGGCCTTGTCGGTCCTGGACGAGCACTTCGCCCAGATCCCCGGCGGCCCCAGCTCACCCCGCGTGGAGCGGGCCAAGCGACGACGGCACGGGAAGGCCAACTACCGGCTGGTGAGGTATGCGGACGACTGTGCGCCACGAGCGCTGAAGGGAGCTCCGATGTAGAAGGCGGAGGTCTTGGATGCGGTGCTGCACCGGTGATGGAGGTTGGGCCCTCCGCGATCGCCCGCGCAGGGGGAGGTCGCAAACCACCGCGA
>NZ_JBDPMC010000241.1:0-804 GCF_039871625.1 Micromonospora sp. B11E3
TGGACCGAATCCTCGATGCGATCCTCGATACCTCCGCACTGCCCGCTGTGGTGGCCAGTCCCGGCGCCGCGCAGGTCAACGCCGTGGCGAACATGGTCCGGCAGACGGTCACCGACCTGCCCGCCCGTTTCTCGGCCGCGACCATCCCCGACACCACCGCACCGCACACCACCGCGTCCCCGGCGGACACCCCGGCAAACCGGCGTACCGACGCGCCGACAGTGCCGGTGACTCCCGAGCAGCACACCGCAGCCGCGACCAGCCTGGCAGGAAAACAGTTCCCCGACCTGGCCCACCGGTACGGCGTCGACCCGGCCAGACACGGCACCCTCGCCAGATCATTCCAAGAAGACTGGGTCAAGGGATACCACCAGGTACTCGCGCAGGCCGCCGGCAGCGCCACGCCCGCCACCCCCGGCACGCCGGCTGCGCCCAGCACGCCCAGCATGCCGGGCACTTCGGGTACGGCCAACACGCCGGGCACGTCCGGCACGCCGGATACAGCCGGCGCCCGCAGTACGGTGCCGGGTGGCGCTGCCCCCCACATCGACGGCACGCCGAACCAGGACCACACCAGCGACAGGATGTCGGACAGTGCCATGTCCGTCTCCAGCGACGACGTGTTCAGCGGCGACAGCAGTTCCACCGACACCGTCACGTCCAGTGCCCTCTCCTCACTGGACGAACCGATCAGTGCCGACTCTGGCAGTCTCGGCGAGCCGGCCGTCGCGGCAACGGGGCCGGCCGCCGCGGCGATCGGGTCCGCGGTGGACTCAGGTACGGCATCCCGGCCGGGCGCTGCGT
>NZ_JBDPMC010000242.1:0-730 GCF_039871625.1 Micromonospora sp. B11E3
CCGTGACCAGCCCGAACAGGAAGAAGTCATACCATTCAATAGCGGTCCCGACGAAGCTTGCCGCCGTCGCCCGCCGTAGTTGCGCGGCGGTCGACGCGGACCCGCTTCGCGCGTCGGTCGGCTCAGCGGGCATGCCCGAATTGTCGCATGTTTGGTAGCTTGCCATATCGCTTTTGTGGAAGGTCCCACACGGCGCGCAGCCTGGCGGCGACGCCCAGGACCCCGGAGCTGTTGCGTTGGCGGATCGGTGGACACGCCGAGCCGCGTCACCGGGCACTGTCGGATGGCTCGGGCCAGTTCCGTAAACGCGGCGGCCACCCGCAGACCGGGCGGGACGTCGGCGGCGAGTTCGTAGTGTCCGCGTCGGAGGTTCTGAACGAAGGCATGGCCGGCGATGATCGTTTGCGCGGTGCGGTCGGTGCGGAGTCCGCGCATCGGTCTGAGCCTGTGCTTGAGTTGGCTGTGGTCGGCCTCGATCGGATTGTTGGCGTGTCGTGCGGTGTGGTGCCACGACGACGGGACCAGGTCGTCGAGCACTCTCGGATAGACCGGGTTCGCGTCGGTGACAACCTCGCCGGGCGTGACCTTCAGCGTGGTCAGCGTCCGGTGGAAGAACCGCCGGGCCGCTGCGGCGTCCCGACGGGCCGAGACGAGCACGTCGATGACCTGACCATGCTGGTCCACGGCCCGGTACACGTACCGCCACACCCCGTTGACCTTGACGTAGGTC
>NZ_JBDPMC010000243.1:0-716 GCF_039871625.1 Micromonospora sp. B11E3
ACCCGGACCCGTCGGTGCCGTCGTGGTCGGTGCCGTCGCTGTCGGTGCCGGCTGCGCCGGCGCCGCAGTGGGTTGTGGCAGCTGGTGTGCCGGTGGTCGAGCAGTGGTATCGGTTCCAGCAGGATCTTGTGGACCGCTACGGTGGGCTGCTGGCCGGGGTGGCTCGGGCGGGCAAGAGCATGGCCGCGCTTGCCGTGCCGATCGAGCGGGTTTTCGCCGGGTGGGTCGACGCCCGGCAGGGTGATCCGACTGTTCTGGCTTTCCTGTCCGCGGTCGGTCTGCCGGGCACCGCGCTCACCGAGGGGTATCTGACGGGTGTCCGGGAGCGGGCGGTGGCCCGGATGGCCGAGGCGTTGGCGTCCGCGGGTGAGCAGATCCCGCCGGCCGAGGTGCGGCCGGAGCAGGTTGTCGACGCGCTGCCGGCGGCGTTCGACCTGGAGGCGTTGCGCGCGATCGCGCACCTGGCCGTCCAACACCACATCGACCGGTACCTCGCCGCCGGCCTACCGACGGCCGCTGGCACGTCGTGGGCCGTCGGCACGCCGACAGGCGCCGGCGTGCCGGCAGGTGTCGGCGTGCCGGCAGGTGTCGGGGCGGCGGTGCCGTCCGCCGCCGCGATCGAGGCGGTCAAGAGCGCCGTGCGGGACCGGGTGGACCGAAGCCTCGATGCGATCCTCGGTACCTCCGCACCCGTGCTGCCCGCTGTGGTGGCCGGT
>NZ_JBDPMC010000244.1:0-713 GCF_039871625.1 Micromonospora sp. B11E3
ATCGAGGCGGTCAAGAGCGCCGTGCGGGACCGGGTGGACCGAAGCCTCGATGCGATCCTCGGTACCTCCGCACCCGTGCTGCCCGCTGTG
Organism: Micromonospora sp. B11E3; assembly: GCF_039871625.1. NCBI lineage: Bacteria > Bacillati > Actinomycetota > Actinomycetes > Micromonosporales > Micromonosporaceae > Micromonospora > Micromonospora sp. B11E3. The sequence goes on from NZ_JBDPMC010000244.1 coordinate 91, forward strand.
GTGGCCGGTCCCGACGCCGCGCAGGTGAGTGCCGTGGCGAACGTGGTCCGGCAGGCGGTCACCGACCTGCCCGCCCGCTTCACGGCCGCGGCCATCCCCGGCGCCCCCGCACCGGCCGCCAACTGGGCTACCGTCGACATTCCAGAAAGCGGGCGCGCCGGCGCGCCGACCGTGCCGATAACGCCCGAGCAGCACACCGCAGCAGCGAACAGGCAGGCAGTAGAGCAGTTCACCGACCTGGCCGACCAGTACGGCGTCAAGCTGGCCAGCGACGGCCCCCTCGCCGAATCCTTCCAAGAAGACTGGGTCAAGGAATACCACCAGGTCCTCGCCCAGGCCGCCGGCAGCGCCACCCCGGGCACGCCCGGCGTGCCGGGCACGCCGGGCACGGCTGGGACGCCGGACGCGGCCAGCGCCCGTAGCACGGTGCCGGCTGGCGCTGCCTCCCGCGCCGATGACACGCCGATCCACCACAACACCAACACCAACACCAACGCCAACGCCAACGCCAACGACAGCGACAGTGACAGCGCCAGTGGCATGTCTGTCTCCAGCGACGGCGTGTTCAGCAACCTCGACACCAGCGACACAATTTCGATCAGTGACGTGTCCTCGCCGGACGA
>NZ_JBDPMC010000245.1:0-699 GCF_039871625.1 Micromonospora sp. B11E3
AACGCCGTCGTCGAGTACTGCGGGTCCGTGATCTGCTCCGGGGTGCCCCAACCCGACGACGGACGCTGCTGGAACAGCCCCAGCGAGTCGTGGTCGTTACGGTCACCCAGGTGCCCCAGGTTCTCCAGCTTCGACTCCTGCAGACTCGTGGCGATCGAGATCACCGCAGCCCGCTCGGGCAGGCCGGCCTTCTTCGTCGCCGCGATGATCGCCTTCGCGTTCGCGATCTGCTCGTCGTTCAGGGTGATGTGCGACTGCGCGCCCTGCACCCCGTGCGGGACCAGCTTGCCGCTGTCGGGCTTGTCGGCCTGCACGGCCACGGCGACCGGCTTCGCGTGGGTCGGGGCGGCGTGGGCGGCGGTGGCGTGCAGGGGGCCTGCGGCCAGCCCACCGGCGAACGCGAGACCAGCAACACCGAGAACGCTCTTACGCAGCATCGTGTTCATGATCAAAGCTCCATTCGGGGGTTGGCGCACACCGCCGAGGGGGATCGGGCGGGCATGCGCAAGCACCGTCAGGCGCTCGAAAGCTTGAAAGGGGGGCATCTGGCCGGTGCGACCGCGGGGGCAGGGGGTGCCTCGTCACGGGCGCCGGGACCATGCACAACGACCGGCGGCCCGTCACCATTCCGGGCCCGGCCCACCCGCCTCACGGACACGGAAGCGGGACGCCGTCCTCGGCCGTGCGTCAGGTGTAACG
>NZ_JBDPMC010000246.1:0-684 GCF_039871625.1 Micromonospora sp. B11E3
ATCCCGGCGGGCCTCCACGGCCAACCGGGTCGCACGCTCACGCAGCTCATCGTTGTACTTCTTCGGTGCGGGCATCGCTGGTGTTCCTCCCAGGTTTCGATGTCTCCATCAAACCCGGTGCGGAACAGCCCTACGCCTCGGCGAAACGGGTGTTCTGGGTGGTCGACAACGGCTCCTCACACCGTGGCCAGGCCGCCGCCGACCGGCTCAGCCGGCGGTTCCCGAACGCGGTCATGGTCCACACCCCGATCCACGCCTCCTGGGTCAACCAGGTGGAGATCTACTTCTCGATCATCCAGCGCAAGGTCCTCACACCCAACGACTTCACCAGCCTTGACCAGGTCGAAGACCGGCTCACCGCCTTCGAGCAGCGCTACAACGCGACCGCCCGGCCCTTCAGATGGAGATTCACCCCGGCCGACCTCGAGGACCTCATGGCCCGGATCGAGCGACACGAACAGAAAGAGCAGAACCTCCAACAGCCCACCGGCTGCGATCACCAGCCTGCCGCACACGCCCTGGCCGCATAACCCCCGAAGGACTTACGCCCTGAACCACTTAGAGCGACCGGCAATAGGCACCCAGGATCCGGACAGGTAGGTACCCGGAGTAGCAAACAGGCACGGGACATCGATCATCGGAGTTCTCTACGCTCAGTGATCGACGGGAGTCCCGTGCCTGCCT
>NZ_JBDPMC010000247.1:0-666 GCF_039871625.1 Micromonospora sp. B11E3
GGTACATGTAGTCGCGCTTGTCGTACCTGGTCGCGACCGCCCGGAACTGCTTGAGCTTGTTGAACGCCCGCTCAGCGGTGTTGCGCTGCTTGTAGCGCTCCCGGTCGAAGTTCGGTGGCCGGCCGCCGCGGGATCCCTTCTTGCGGCGGTTGGCCGCCTGATCGGCCTTGATCGGGATCGTGGCCTTGATGCCGCGGCGGCGTAGGTGAGCACGGATGGCCTTCGAGCTGTACGCCTTGTCAGCCAGGACATGCCCGGGGCGGGTACGCGGCCGACCGACCCGGCGCGGGATCCGGATGGCGGCCATGACCTGCGTGAAGCCGGTGCAGTCGGCCCGCTGCCCGCACGTGGTGTGCCGGGCGATCGGACGGCAACGCCGGTCAGCGGCCAGGTGCAGCTTGGTGGTCAACCCGCCCCGGGAGCGGCCGAGGGCTTCCCTTCCGCCCTTTTCGTCCCTTGCGGCTTCCCCCTTTTTGGGTGATCCGCCGCTGGGGCGTGCCGAGCACCCGCCGCGTGCTGGTGCGCCCGGATCGAGGAGGTGTCCACCCCGACCGTCCACTCGTCGCCTTCCTCGGCGTCGCAGTCGATCCGCAACGCCGCGCAGATCCGCGTCCAGGTGCCGTCCATCGCCCACCTGCGTTTCCGCTGGTAGACCGTCTTCCACGG
>NZ_JBDPMC010000248.1:0-651 GCF_039871625.1 Micromonospora sp. B11E3
TTGGTTCTGCAGGTCGAGGTAGGCAGGGTTACGTGCCCTGCGTCCCCCTCGGGTGTACTCCGGGATCAGGACTGTCTCGACGAACTGGTCCAGTTTGTGCAGGTAAATCGAGGACAGGATCGGCGAGGCGACCCCACCCTGGGGAGCCCCGGACAGGGTCGCGCCCCATTTCCAGTCCTCCAGGTATCCGGCCGTGAGCATGTTACGCACCAGCCGCAGGAACCGGTTGTCGTGGATCTTCTCCGACATGATGGTGAGCATCAGGTCATGATCGAGCGACCCGAAGCAGTCGGCGATGTCTCCCTCGATAAACCAGGCCGTTCCGGTCCAGGTATTGGCGATCTCCCGCAACGCGGTATGACAGCCTCGCCGTGGCCGGAATCCGTGGGACCGATCGGAGAACGCCGGCTCGTAGTACGCCTCCAACAACAGGCGGACCACCTCGCCGACGAGTTTGTCCGACCAGGTCGGCAGTCCCAACGGGCGGGTCTTCCCGTTCTTCTTCGGGATGCGCACCCGCCGGACGGGGGCGAACCGGTAGCGCTCGTGACGCATCGCCGCGATGATGCGACCGATCTTCGCCTGGGACATGCCGTCCACGGTCTCCTGCGTGACCCCGGGCGTCATCGCGCCGTGGTTGGCGTAGATACG
>NZ_JBDPMC010000025.1:0-91540 GCF_039871625.1 Micromonospora sp. B11E3
GCGGAGGGGTGGGGGTGGGGGGCAGGGTTAGGGCGTGGTGCAGGGCCTCGGCGAGTTCCCGCATGCGAGCGTCGTGGGCGGGCGAGGCGGGGCGGTGGGCGTACCAGATCTCGGAGAAGATCGCGGCGGCGCCGGTGAGCGGCGGGCCGACCGGGGGCCGGCCGGCCGTGGCCGCGGCGGTCAGCTCCGCGACCGTCATCCCCGGGCGCTGCTCCACCACCCGCTCGGCCACCAGCTCGCCGATCATGCCCCGCAGCCGCTCCCGGACCGCCTCGGCGTAGCGGCCCTGCGCCGCCAGCCGATCGGCGAGGGGGCCCGCATCGGCCGGCGGGGCGGGACCGGTCGGGGTGGATTCCGGCCCGGCGAGGGCCGGCCCGCCCCGCCGACGTCGCCGGGGCCACCGAGGGCGGGGGAGCCTCAGCCGGGCCAGGCGCGGCCGACGCAGGCGGGGCAGCCGGGGCAGGCGGCGGGGCACCCAGGCCGGGAAGTGGTACCAGCCGAGCGCGACCAGCCCCGCCGCCAGCAGCAGGAGCAGCGTGGCCAGCGGCAGCGGCACGAGGTCGCCGAGCGCCGCGACCGCCTCGGTCCACCACCGGCTGGCGCTCACCGGTCGGCCGCCAGCAGCGCCGGCTCGGTGCGGCCCGCCGGAGCCCGGGAGAGCCGGATGTCCAGCCCCTCCGTCCGCATTCGACCCTCCAGGTGCAGCACCGCGTCGAGGCAGGCCAGCGCCGGGTAGGCGACGGCGTTCACGGCGCCCCAGAGGATGCCGGCGACCGGCGCGGCCCAGGCCGGGTCGGACAGGTCGAGTACGCCCAGGGCGCGTAGCCCGTAGAAGCCGCCGAGCGCCAGCCCGACCCGGACGATCCACCAGGCCAGGTATCCGAGCAGCCGGACGGCGGCGGCCCGGCAACCGGCGCGCAGCGCGAGCGCGGCCGCGCGCAGCGGCGCCCGGGGCGCGGTGACCCGGTCGACGACCAGTGCCGAGGCGACCGAGCCCAGCAGCGCCCAGCCGACCAGCCAGCCCGGCCCGAGCAGGGCAAGGACCACCATCGCCGCGCCGGCCAGCAGGGCGAGCGCGACGGTCGCCCCGTACCGGGCCCCGGCGGGCCGGAGCAGCTCACCGGGGCGGGCGGCACGCCCGAGCAGGGCGGCCCCGGCGGCCCGGGCGGCCGGGTTGCCGAGCAGCAGGACGATCATCGCCTCGGTCGCCGCGCCCACGGCCAGCAGCAGCCAGTACGGGGCGAGTTGCTCGAGCTGGAACGCGAACCCGGGCGGCCGGGCCCCGGCGGCGATCCGTAGCGGATACAGCAGCAGCTGCTCGGCCGCGGCCAGGACGACGCCGGCCGGGATCAACACCCGGGCGTGCTGCCGCAGCAGCAGGACGGCGGAGTCGAGCACCTCCCCGACCGTGAGCGGACGGCTCGGGAGCACGGCTGTCGGGCCGACGTCTGGCACGCGTACTCCTGGAGGACGGCTGGCGGTGGCCGCCGGCTCGCGGCACCCGCACCGATCATGGTGACACGGCCGGTGCGCGGCGGTGGACCCGCACACCGGCCGGCGGTCGGCGGCGGCGGGCCCGGCGGTTTCCGGCCGCGGAGCCGCGATCAGTCCGCCACCCCCGTGTGCACCACCGCCCGGCACGGGTCGCGTCGCGGCACGCGGTGGACGTACGGTGGAGGGCCATCCGGCACTACCGTCACCGGGTGAGGCCCAGCCCGGCCGACCGGACCCCGGCCCGTCCCGGGCGACGCCGATCCCACCGAATCGAACGGGGATGGAAATATTAATCCCATGAGAGCCCGGGTACTGGTGGTCGACGACGACCCCGCCCTCGCCGAGATGCTCGGCATCGTCCTGCGCAGCGAGGGTTTCCTGCCCTCGTTCGTCGCCGACGGGGAACGCGCCCTGGCCGCGTTCCGCGAGAACCGGCCCGACATCGTCCTGCTGGACCTGATGCTGCCCGGGATGAGCGGCATCGACGCGGCGCGGGCGATCCGGGCCGAGTCCGGCGTGCCGATCGTCATGCTGACCGCGAAGAGCGACACGGTCGACGTGGTCCTCGGGCTGGAGTCGGGCGCGGACGACTACGTGGTGAAGCCGTTCAAGCCCAAGGAGCTGGTGGCCCGGATGCGCGCCCGGCTGCGCCGGGGCGAGGACGCGGCCCCGGAGATGCTCACCATCGGGCCGCCCGGCAACCAGATCACGATCGACGTGCCCGCGCACGCCGTGAGCCGCAACGGCGAGGAGGTGAAGCTGACGCCGCTGGAGTTCGACCTGCTGGTCGCCCTCGCCCGCAAGCCGCGTCAGGTCTTCACCCGCGAGGTGCTGCTGGAGCAGGTCTGGGGCTACCGGCACGCCGCCGACACCCGGCTGGTGAACGTGCACGTGCAGCGGCTGCGGGCCAAGATCGAGCCCGATCCGGAGCGACCGGAAATCATCCTCACAGTGCGGGGCGTGGGCTACAAGGCGGGGACCGGATAGCCTGGTCACACCGTGACCACCTCCCCGGCCCCCAGCCCACCGTCCCCGGTCACCCGCCGGCCGCCCGCCGTGCGAAAGCTGTGGCGTGCGCTGGCGGGCCGGGTGGCCGGCCTGGCCGCCGGCATGCGCGCGACCTGGCGCCGCTCGTTGCAGTTGCGGGTGGTGACCATCACGCTGGTCACCTCAAGCCTGCTGGTCGGCGGGTTCGCGTACCTGATCGCCGACAAGATCACCAGCATTCTGCTGGAGAACGCCGAGACCGACGTGCGGCTGCGGCTGAGCAGCGGCAGCGACTACGCCGCCAAGCAGCTCAGCCTCTACAGCCAGCCGCAGGAGGCCCAGCTCCAGGAGACCATCGACGGCACGGTCAACTACCTGGCCGGCGGCGACCCGCAGCAGACCAGCGGCGTGGTGGTGGGGATCATCGCCGACAAGTCGGGCATCATCAAGCCGCGCTTCTCCCCGGACGTCCGGGTCGGGCCGCTGATCAGCCGGGAACTGCGGGCCTCGGTCGCCGCCGGCAACATCGCCAGCCAGATCCGCACGGGCGAGCTGGCAGGCCAGCCGAAGACGAAGTACCTGGTGTACGGCTCGCCGGTGCCGACCCAGTTCGACGGGGGAGTGGAGCTCTACTACCTCGTCCCGCTGACCCGGCAGGACGCCACCGCCCGCGACGCCCGGGCCGCGGTGGTGGCCACCGGGGTCGCCCTCGTGCTCCTGCTCGGCCTGCTCGCCGCCCTGGTCACCCGGCTGGTGGTGAGCCCGGTGCGGGTGGCCGCCCGGACGGCCCAGCGGCTCAGCGCCGGCCTGCTCGACCAGCGGATGGTGGTCAGCGGCGAGGACGACCTGGCCCTGCTGGCCGCCTCGTTCAACCAGATGGCGACGAACCTGCAACGGCAGATCCTCCGGCTGGAGGAGATGTCCCGGCTGCAGCGCCGGTTCACCTCCGACGTCTCGCACGAGCTGCGTACCCCGCTGACCACGGTCCGGATGGCCGCCGATCTGATCTTCGCCGAGCGGGAGGAGTTCGACCCGGCCGTGGCCCGCAGCGCCGAGCTGCTGCAGGCCGAGCTGGACCGCTTCGAGGAACTGCTCACCGACCTGCTGGAGATCAGCCGCTTCGACGCCGGGTTCGCCGTGCTGGACGCCGAGCCGACGGACCTGGTGCCGGTGGTGCACCGGGTCGTCGACAGGCTGGCCGGGCTCGCCGAGCGGATCGGGGTGCCCATCGAGCTGGACGTGCCGGACGCCCCGGTGATCGCCGAGGTGGACCCGCGCCGCGTCGAGCGGGTGCTGCGCAACCTGGTCGGCAACGCCGTCGAGCACGGTGAGGGCAAGCCCGTGCGGATCGCCCTCGGGCAGGACGAGACGGCCGTCGCGATCACCGTCCGGGACCGCGGGGTGGGGCTCAAGCCGGGCGAGGAGAAGCTGGTCTTCAACCGGTTCTGGCGGGCCGACCCGTCGCGGGCGCGGCAGACCGGCGGCACGGGCCTCGGCCTGTCCATCAGCCTGGAGGACGCCCGGCTGCACGGCGGCTGGCTGGAGGCGTGGGGCGCGCCCGGGCAGGGGGCCCAGTTCCGGCTCACCCTGCCGGCCCGCGCCGGCGACCGGCTGACCACGTCCCCGCTGCGGCTGGTTCCCGCCGACGCCACCCTGCCGTTCGGCGGCCCTCGCGCCGGCGGCCTGCTGGCCATCGGCCCCGGCCCCGGCGGCGCCCTCGCCGTCGGGCCCGCGCCCGGCGTCGACGACCGCGCGGAGGTGGGATCGTGAGGCGGTGCCGTGGGCTGGCCGGCGCGCTCGGCGCGGCGCTGCTGCTCGCCGGGCTGGTCGGCTGTGGCATTCCCGAGGAGTCCTCGGTCAGGGTCGGCGGGCAGGTCAACGCCGCCCGGCCGGGCTCGTCGAGCTACCGGCCGGACGAGCCGCCGAGCCGGTTGGCGAGCGGGGACGACCGGGCGGCCTTCGTCAAGAACTTCCTCTCCGCCGCGGCGGGCGAGCCGGACAAGGCCTACTACCGGGTCAAGCAGTTCGTCGCCCCGGAGAGGCGCGACCGGATCCAGGACAAGCAGGCCAGCGAGGTGGCCCTGAACGTGGTGCGGCTGCTGGAGCCGCCGGTCATCACCGACTCCACCGACGGCACCACCGTCACCCTCCGGGTGCAGCAGATCGGCCTGCTGCGCGCCGACGGCACCCTCGTGCCGCCGGTGGCCACCGAGACCGAGTACCAGTTCCGGCTGCGCCTCGCGCAGGAGGAGCGGCCGGAGTCCAGCTACTACGTCACCGACCCGCCGCCCAACGCGCTGCTGCTCAGCGACGAGGCGCTCGCGCGGTACTACAAGACCCACCTCGTCTACTTCTGGAACACCGGCCGCACCCGCCTCGTGCCCGACCAGCGCTACCTACCCTCCACGCTGTCCGACGAACGGCTGGTCACCGAGGTGGTGCGGTGGCTGACGGCCGGGCCGTCCGAGTGGCTGCTGCCGGGGACGAGCCGACTGCCCGACGGCACCCGGTTGATCAACAACGCGACCGAGACGGACGGCCAGTGGGAGGTCAACCTCGACATGCCCGACGCCGACGACCGGCGGGTGGAACAACTCGTGCAGCAGCTGGTCTGGTCCCTGCCGCCGCTGCACGCCGGGCTGGAGCTGAAGATCCGCAACCAGTCCCGGCAGACCGTGCCCGACCTCCGGGCGTACCGGCTGTCGCATGCGGCCTACCCGGTGAAGGACCCGCAGCGGTTCTGCGTCTACGAGGGGGCGGTGCACCGGCTCTCCTTCGCCGGCGAATCGAGCGGCGTGGCGTCCATCGAGCCGCCCATCGCGGCGGCGGCGAACAAGGGCATCGTCTCGGCCGGGTTCAGCCGGTCCCCGGGCGGCGTGCTCGCTGCCCTGGTCACCGCCGGCGCCGACCAGCGGCGCCGGCTGGTGATCGGCGGTCAGGCGCAGGCCCCGCACAGCATCGACGCGTACGCCTCGATGGGCCGCCCGGTCTGGCTGCGCTCGGCCGACCCGCAGCGGCCGCAGGGGCTGGTGGTCGCCGACGGCCGGCTCTACCGGTTCGACGCGAACGCCCAGCTTCGCGCCGTGCCGCTCACGGTGGAGGGGACGGTTTCCGCGGTGGCGGCCTCGCTGGACGGGCACCGGATCGCGGTGATCGTCGGCGGTGCCCTGTACGTCGCGGCGGTGAACCTGGACGGCGGGGTGGTCTCCGTGGGCCCGGCCCGCCGCCTGGTCACGTCACTGACCGACCTGTCCGCCGTCGACTGGGGCGGGGAGAACGTGCTGTACCTGGCCGGCGCGGCGGGCCGGCCGGCGGTGTACGAGATCAGCGTGGACGGCGCGCGGCAGACGCCCCTGAAGAAGGACATCGGCGCCCGGGTCACCCATTTGTCGGCGTACCCGCTCAACCCGGTGGCGCCGTTCTCCGGCGGCAACCTGATGTACGAGGCGAACGGCGTGGCGTACCGCAACAATCCGTACGACACGATCAAGCGGGACGAGGTGCTGAACGTGGCCCCGCCGCCGGCCGGGGTCCAGGCCGGCAACCCGACCGCGCCCTTCTTCCTCTACTGAGGCCCGGGGTGCGCGGCGTCGGCGGGCTCTGGGCGGACCTCACCGACCTGGTGCTGCCGGCGGAGTGCGCGGGGTGCCGGGAGCGCCCCGCCACCCGGCACGGGTTCTGCCCCGGCTGCGTGGCGGCCCTGGAGGCGCTGCGGCCCCGGCCGGCCCGCCCGACCCCGGCGCCGCCCGGCCTGCCACCCTGCGTCGCCCTGGGCCCGTACGCCGGGCCGCTGCGGGAGGCGCTGCTGGCGTACAAGGAACGCGGCCGGCACGGGCTGGCGCGTCCGCTGGGCGGGCTGCTCGCCGAGGTGGTGGCCGAGGCGCTGGGGTCGGGCCCGGCGCGCGAGGTGCTGCTGGTCCCGGTGCCCGACACCGCGGCGGCGGCCCGCGCCCGCTACGGCGACCACCTGGGCCGGCTGGCCCGGCACGCGGCGGCGCGGCTGCGGCGGGCCGGCTGGCCCGTACGGGTGGTGCGGCCGCTGCGCGCGCTGCCCCGACCGGACTCGGTCACCCTCGACAGCGCCGGACGGGCCCGGGCCGCGGAGGCCGCGTTCCGCCCCCGGGCCGGGCCCGCCGCCGTCGGGCCCCCGCGTGGGGCTTCCCGGCCGGCGGTCGTCGTGCTCGACGACATCGTCACGACGGGGGTCACCCTCGCCGCCGTGAGCCGGGTGCTGACCGCGAGCGGACTCTCACCCAGCGTCGCCGCGGTGCTCGCCGCGACCGAGAGGCGCCGGAGATTGTGACCCTCCGTGTTCTCATTTCACCCGTAGGTGTATGAGCTGTGAAGAATGAAGAGGCTTTCCGGCGACTTGGGGTGACTGGCGGCCGTGCACGGGTTAGCGTTGCCCTGTCGGGGGTAGGAGGGGCGTTCCCACCCGCCGCCGGCGGTGAGAGGAGGCGTAGCCGTACCAACCGGTCGACGCCTGAACGGGGGGCCTCCCTGCGGGCGAGTCGACCGGATTTCCGGATCGAACGACCGTCCGAACAAGGGAGGTCACGTGGACATCGTGGTCAAGGGCCGCAACGTCGAGGTCCCGGATCATTACCGGGTACACGTAGCCGAGAAGCTCGCGAAGATCGAACGCTACGACCACAAACTTATTCGCGTCGATGTCGAGTTGTTCCACGAGCGCAATCCGCGCCAGTCCGACCATTGCCAGCGGGTCGAGATAACGTGCGTCTCCCGGGGCCCGGTGATCCGGGCCGAGGCGTGCACCAACGATTTCTACAGCGCGCTCGACGCCGCGATCGCCAAGCTGGACACCCGCCTGCGCCGGGCGGCGGACCGCCGCCGGGTCCACCGCGGCCGGCACGCGCCGATCTCCGTCGCCGCGGCCACCGCCGGCCTGCCGGTCGCCGGCCTCGACCAGTTGGCCGGGGCTCTGGCCCAGCCGGGCGGCACGGCCACCGCCGTCGCCGAGCGGGCCGAGGAGGACGAGTACGACGACCAGCCCTGGCACATCGCCCGGGCGAAGGTCCATCCCGCCGAGCCGATGACGGTCGACGACGCGCTGTTCCAGATGGAACTCGTCGGGCACGACTTCTACCTGTTCCACGACAAGGAGTCCGGCCGCCCCAGCGTCGTCTACCGTCGCCACGCCTACGACTACGGCATCATCTCCCTCGAAGCCTGACCCCCTCACCGGCCTCCCCGCTGGCCCACCGGGTCAGCGGGGAGGGTCCGTGGCGAGCAGGCCGTAGAGCACGGTGTCGACGCGCTCGCCCCCGGCGCCGGGCAGCCGGCCGCGCATCAGGCCCTCGCGCCGGAAGCCGGCCTTCTCCAGCACCCGCTGCGAGGCCACGTTCTCCGGTCGGGTGCCGGCCCAGATCCGTGCGATCCCGACCTGGTCGAACGCCCAGCCGGCGACGAGGCGTACCGCCCGGGTGGCGAGGCCTCGGCCCCGCGCGGCGGGCAGCATGCTGTAGCCGATCATGGCCTGCCCGGTGCTCGGCTCGTCGTGGTACAGCGCGCACCCCCCGACCAGTTCCCCGGTCGTCGCGTCCAGGATCGCCAGGTCGGCGCCGCGGCCGGTCAGCCATTGGCTCTCCGTCAGCCGGCAGCGCCGCTCGATGTCGGCGTACGACGGCAGCTCCGGCGGCACCCGGCTGGCGACCACCTCGGGCCGGGTGTGCAGCCGGTGCATCCCCGGCACGTCCTCGGGACCGACCCGGCGCAGGGCCACCACACCGTCGGTGAGCCGACCGCCGGGCAGGTCGGGCAGCGTCCGGGTCGTCGGCCCGGGCGGGTCGCCGGCCAGCCGTACCCAGCAGGTCAGGTCGTGTCGGCCGTCGTCGCGCGTCGTGCCGGCCGCGCGGCGTACCCCCTCGTGGCGGAACCCGGCGGCGAGCGCGACCCGCTGGCTGGGGGCGTTCTCGGCGTGGGTGAGCAGCTCCAGCCGGGCCGCGCCGTGCGCGAAGGCCGCCTCGGCCAGCGCCCGGGTCGCGCCGGTGGCGATTCCGCGCCGGCGCCCCCAGGGGGCGACCCAGTAGCCGATCTCCGCCTGCCCCCGGGCCGGCACCGGGTTGCTCAGGCCGATCGTGCCGAGCAGCCGGTCCGTCGCCGGGTCGGCGATCGCGTACGCGGCCCCGCCGCCGGCCCAGGCCGCCGGGGCGCCCTCGGTGATCCACCATCGGGCGTCGGCCTCGGTGTACGGACTCGGCAGCCCGGCCAGGAACCGCTGGGTGAGCGGGTCGGCGCAGCCCGCCGCCGTGTCCGCCGCGTCGTCGGGGCGGAACGGTCGCAGCCGGACCCCATGGGCCTCGACCAGCCGGGGCGGCGCGATCATGCCAGGTCCCCGGGGAGCAGCGAGGCGACCCAGGCGTCGACCCGGCCGCCGTCCCGGTCGACGAGCGCGCCCCGGGCGACGCCCTCCAGGGTGAAGCCGACCTTCTCGGCCACCCGGCGGGACGCCGTGTTGCCGACGACCGCCCGCCACTCCACGCGGGCCAGGCCGAGGGTGGTGAAGCCCCACGCGGCCAGGGCGGCGGTCGCCGCCGGCATGTAGCCCCGCCCCCGGGCGTGCGGCGCGGTCATGAAGCCGACCGAGCCCTGCGCCGGGTCGCCGGCCGAAATCCGCAGGTCGACCGAGCCGACGTAGCGGTCGTCGGCGTCGGCGATCGCGAAGTACGCCCCGGTGCCCCGCGCCCAGGCCGCCTCGGCGAAGTCGCGCTTGAACCCCTCGGCGTGCGCCCGCTCGTACGGGGCCGGGACGGTGGTCCACGCGATCGTGTGCGGGTCCCGGCAGGTCCGGACGATCGCGTCCAGGTCGCGCTCCTCCATCGGCCGCAGCCGCAGCTCCGCGCCCCGGACGGTGGCGAACAGGGTGGGCTGGGGGCGGCCGAAGACGGCCGTCCGGCGGGCCTCGACGCTGCCGGCCGGGCCGGGATCGGCTGGGCCGGGCAGTTCGTCGGGGAACAGCGAGCCGATCCAGCCCTCCCGGCGGCCTCCCGGCGCGGGGCAGGCCAGCCGCAGCTCACCCTCCACCCGGAACCCGCTGCGGAGGGCGACCAGCCGGGACGCGTGGTTGCCGATCTCGGCCTGCCAGATCAGCCGGCGCAGCTTGAGCGCGTCGAACGCCCACCGGGCGACCGCCCGGGTGGCCCGGACGGCGACGCCCCGGCCCCGGGCCCACGGCGCCACCCAGTAGCCGACCTCGCCGGTGTCGGTGGCCCCGTCCAGCGACACGAGGCCGCAGGAGGCGAGCAGTTCGCCGGTGCCGGCGTCGCAGACGGCGAACGGGGCGCCGGTGCCGTCCCGCCAGGCCGCCCGGCTGATGTCGGTGACGAAGGCTTGGGCGTGTTCGGGCAGGTACGGCCGGGGTACGGTGGTCCAGCGCTGGACGTCCGGGTCCTGACACGCGCGGTGCACGGCGTCCGCGTCCGCCTCCCGCCAGGGGCGCAGCAGCAGGCCTTCCTCGGTGATCTCCACGGGCTCCACCTGACCCATCGTGCCGGATCGTTCGCGCTGGGCGTAACCGGATATTCGCCGCCGGTCGCCCGCGCCCCGAGTGTTATGTCGGGTTCGACCGGTCAGACCGCCGCCACCAGTGACCATCACGCCGACAGAGCGCCTACGATGGTTCGAGACTGTCTAGGGGAGCGTTGATCCGTGTCGATTCTGGAAAAGGTCCTCCGCGCCGGCGAGGGCCGCATGGTGCGCCGGCTCAAGGCCATCGCGGCCGCCGTCAACTCGATCGAGGACGACTACGTCAACCTCACCGACGCCGAGCTGCGCGAGATGACCGTGCAGTTCAGGGAGCGGCTGGCCGACGGCGAGACCCTCGACGACCTGCTGCCCGAGGCGTTCGCGGTGTGCCGGGAGGCGGCCGCCCGGGTGCTGGGGCAGCGCCCGTACGACGTCCAGGTGATGGGCGGCGCGGCGCTGCACTTCGGCAACATCGCGGAGATGAAGACTGGTGAGGGCAAGACCCTGACCTCGGTCATGCCGGTCTATCTCAACGCGCTGTCCGGCAAGGGCGTGCACGTGGTGACGGTCAACGACTACCTGGCCCAGCGCGACGCCGCCTGGATGGGCCGGGTGCACGAGTTCCTCGGCCTCACCGTCGGCGTCGTCCTGCCGAACCGGCCGGCCAGCGAGCACCGCGCCGCGTACGAGTGCGACATCACCTACGGCACCAACAACGAGTTCGGCTTCGACTACCTGCGCGACAACATGGCCTGGTCGAGGGACGAGCTCGTCCAGCGCGGGCACAACTTCGCGGTGGTCGACGAGGTCGACTCCATCCTGATCGACGAGGCCCGCACGCCGCTGATCATCTCCGGCCCGGCCGAGCACTCCGCCCGCTGGTACCAGGAGTTCGCCACGGTGGTGGCCCGGCTCCAGCCCGGCAAGGACGGCGAGGGCGACTACGAGGTCGACTACGCCAAGCGCACCATCGCCGTGACCGAGCGGGGCGTCGCCAAGGTCGAGGACCGGCTCGGCATCGACAACCTCTACGAGTCGGTGAACACCCCCCTCGTCGGTTACCTCAACAACGCGATCAAGGCCAAGGAGCTCTACAAGCGCGACAAGGACTACATCGTCAACGAGGGCGAGGTCCTGATCGTCGACGAGTTCACCGGCCGCATCCTGCACGGCCGCCGCTACAACGAGGGCATGCACCAGGCGATCGAGGCCAAGGAGGGGGTGGAGATCAAGCAGGAGAACCAGACCCTGGCCACCATCACCCTCCAGAACTACTTCCGCCTCTACGACAAGCTCTCCGGCATGACCGGTACCGCCCAGACCGAGGCGGGCGAGTTCAACAAGGTCTACAAGGTCGGCGTGGTGACCATCCCGACCCACCGGCCGATGGTCCGGCAGGACCGGCCGGACGTCATCTACAAGACCGAGAAGGCCAAGTTCAACGCCGTGGTCGAGGACATCGCCGAGCGGCACGAGCAGGGTCAGCCCGTGCTGGTCGGCACGGTCTCGGTGGAGAATTCCGAGATCATCTCCCAGCTGCTGCGCCGCCGGGGCATCCCGCACTCCGTGCTGAACGCCAAGTTCCACGCCAAGGAGGCGGAGATCGTCGCCCAGGCCGGGCGCAAGGGCGCGGTCACCGTGGCCACCAACATGGCCGGCCGGGGCACCGACATCCTGCTCGGCGGCAACGCCGAGTTCCTCGCCGCCAGCGAGCTGCGCCAGCGCGGCCTCGACCCGGTCGAGCAGGCGGAGGAGTACGCCAAGGCGATGGAGGAGGTCCTGCCCAAGTGGAAGCAGGCCTGCGACACCGAGGCGGAGGAGGTCGCCGCCGCCGGCGGGCTCTACGTGCTGGGCACCGAGCGGCACGAGTCCCGGCGGATCGACAACCAGCTGCGCGGCCGGGCCGGCCGGCAGGGTGACCCGGGCGAGTCCCGCTTCTACCTCTCCCTCCAGGACGAGCTGATGAAGCGGTTCCGGGCCGGCGCGGTCGAGGCCGTGATGGAGCGCTTCAACATCCCGGAGGACGTGCCCATCGAGTCGAAGATGGTCACCCGCCAGATCAAGAGCGCCCAGGCCCAGATCGAGGGCCAGAACGCCGAGATCCGCAAGAACGTCCTCAAGTACGACGAGGTGCTCAACAAGCAGCGCCAGGTCATCTACGCCGAGCGGCTGCGGGTGCTCAACGGCGAGGACCTCTCCGACCAGGTCCGCAACATGATCGACGACGTGGTCGGGGCGTACGTCACCGGCGCCACCAGCGAGGGGTACGCCGAGGACTGGGACCTCGACCAGCTCTGGGCCAGCCTCAAGCAGCTCTACCCGGTGGGCGTGACGCTGGAGGAGCTGGAGGAGGAGGTCGGCTCCCGGGCCGGCATGGACCAGGACTTCCTGCTCGCCCGCCTCAAGGAGGACGCGCACGCCGCGTACGACCGGCGCGAGGAGCAGCTCGGCGAGGAGGGCGTGCGCCAGCTGGAGCGGATGGTGCTGCTGCAGGTCATCGACCGCAAGTGGCGCGAGCACCTCTACGAGATGGACTACCTCCAGGAGGGCATCAGCCTGCGCGCGTACGCCCAGCGCGACCCGGTGGTGGAGTACCAGCGCGAGGGCTTCGACATGTTCGCCACCATGATGGACGGCATCAAGGAGGAGACGGTCGGCTTCCTCTACAACCTCGAGGTCCAGGTCCAGGAGGCCGAGCCCGAGGCCGAGGAGGTCCAGCTGCTGGAGAAGCCGGTCGAGATCCGGGCCAAGGGCCTCGGTCGCGCCCCGCAGCAACAGGGCCTGCAGTACTCCGCCCCGACCATCGACGGCGAGGCCGGCGCCGGCGCGGTCGGCGTCGAGCGGGCCGACGAGCAGGCGCCCCCGGTGCGGCACGGCCGCCCCGAGAGCACGGCCCGGCCGGCGGCCCCGGCCAAGCCGGACTCGCCCCGCGTCCCCGCCGCGTTCGGCGGCAGCGGCCAGGCCGTCGCGGCCGCCTCCGCCCGTCGGGCGACGCCGGGCCAGGCGGAGACCGCCGGCGGTCCGTCCCGCAACGCGCCCTGCCCCTGCGGCTCCGGCCGCAAGTACAAGCGCTGCCACGGCGCCGCCAACGGCGGCAACTGACCCGGTACGACGCGCGAACGGGCCCTGGCACCTGCGGTGCCGGGGCCCGCTGCCGTGCTGCACCCCCCGCCCGCGCCTTGGTGATCAAGAGCTTTGCGTCAACGCTGGTGCCGCATCGCGACGCAAACCTCTTGGTCACGGTGCGGGAGGGACGGGCGGGGGCGGGAACGGTCAGAGGACCTGCATCGCCGTGCAGAGCCAGCGGCCCCGGCGGTGCTCCAGTCGCAGCGCCATGGCCCAGGTGCGCCCGGTGGCGCCGGCCAGGACCGCGGCCGCCTCCACCGCGGCGGGTCGGGGCTCGCAGACCCGCAGCCGGCGCAGCCGCACCGTCGGGCGGGTCGAGCGGCGGCGCACCGGGCCGGTGCGGGCGGCAGCCCGGGCGAGCTCCTGCACCACGTCCGCCGAGCGGGCCGGCTCGCTCATCGGGCGGATCTGCCCGAGCGGCCGGTACCCGTTGAGGATCTCCAGGCAGGTGGCGACGAACCGCTGGGCGGCCCGGGTGGCCTCCGGGGTGGCGGTGACCAGCGCGGCCGGCGGGAACGACGATCCGCTCCGCCCCGGGCCGCCCGGCGCGGGGCGGGGGCCGTGCGTCCGCCCGGCGGGCCGGGCGGGTGCCCGCCGGTGGGCCTCGAACAGGTCGAGGGCCAGTTGGGCGGCGACCGGGCGGGGCCAGCCGTCGCCCGGTTCCTCCGTGCAGGGCGGGTCGACCGGTGGCGCCGGGCGCAGCCGGACGGCGGGACGGGCCGGCCCGGGACGGCGTGATTCAGCCATCGTTACCCCCGATCCTTGCGTTTGCCTTCGTTTGCTTTCGATAGCGCCGATTCTCGGGCATGGCACTGCCCGGGGTCAATGGCCGTGGGCGATGGGTGGCTACTCGGGGTCGCGGTCGGTCAGCGGGTTGCCCCGGACCCACTCGGCGGTCTCGTCGTACTTGCGCTGGATGTACTCCTCCAGGCGGGCCCGCTCCACCCGCCACTGCCCCCGCCCGCCGATCTTGATCGCGGGCAGCTCGCCGCTGCGCACCATGTGGTAGACCTGCGAGTCCGACACGTTCAGCTCGGCGGCCACGTCGGAGAGCAGCAGGAACCTCGGCTCCACGGAAACCCCCGGGGTTGGCGTCGTTTGCTTCAGTTTGCCACTCACTGCCGACATCGGCGCCGTCCGCGGGGCGGGCCGACGCTCCGGGCTGCCGCGCGGCGACTTCCCGTGCGGCGGGTGCGGGGTGTATGACGGTCACGGCGTACGGCATGATCGGCGCCCGGGCCGGCGCGCGCCGGCCCGGGAGGCGGAGCGGGAGAGACGACGTGACCGACCAGCTTGTCCGGGTGTACGTGCCGGCGATCCTGCCGCTGCTGGCCCGCCTGCGGAACGAGGGCCTGCCCGAGACGGACGCGCACGCGGTCACCCCGTCCCTGCGGGAGTGGTACGTCGAGGGCGACGAGGAGGAGCTGGAGTACGTGGCGTTCACCCGGGCCGCCCAGGACGCCCTGCTCCTGCTCCGGGCCGACCCGGCGGCGCCCCGCCGGCGCGTGGTGGTCTCGGTGGACGTCCCCGCCTCGGCACTGCGGCGCACCGACGACGTGCTGGGCTCCAGCGCCGTCCGGGTGGTGCGCCCGGTGCCGGTGACCGCGGTCGCCGCGCTGCACGTCGACGGCGAGGACGCGGTCGGCGACGTTTCCGCCGCCGCTGCCGTCGCCGCCGAGGCGCTGGCCGGCGACCCGGACGCGCAGTTCACCGTCGACGGCGCCGAGGACCACGAGCTGGAGTGGTACGACGTCACGGAGCTGGAGCAACTGCTGCGCTAGGCGCCCTGGCCGCCGTCACCCGCGATCTTGCACTTACTGCCCGGGCAAACTGGGCAAATCGCCCAGATCGAGGGCCGAAACTGCAAGATCGGCGATGCCCGGGTGATGAGCCGCGCCGTCAGCGGCGCGGCGCTGCCGGGGCCGCCGCCTCGTCGAGGGCCTCTTCGTCGTGGGTCGCCGGGCCGAGGGTGCGGCCGAACGCGACGAGCGCGGTGAGCGCCCCGACGAACAGCACCCAGATGCCGTTGTCGACCCGGGAGGTGCCCAGGGAGGTCTGCGCCACCGCGTCCGCCTCGCTGAGCGCGGCGGCCAGGTCGAGCAGGGACCGTCCGCCGACCCGGATGACGATCTCGGCGAGCAGCAGGAGCAGGCCCGGGCCGGCGCCGGCGAGCAGGTAGCCGGGCCAGCGGGGGGCCGGCGCGGCCTCGTCCCGCCGCCCGGCCCGCCGCCGGGCCCACCTCAGGTAGCCGAAGGCCGTCACCCCGGCGAGCAGGCCGGCGAGCAGGGACTCGGTGCGGGACACCCATTTGGCGGCGCCGACCATCGACTCCTGGGTGTCGCCGGCGCCGAACAGGTCGAACAGGGGGTCCCGGGCGCGGCTGAACGCCACCACGAAGACGAGTGCGGCGAGCGCGGCGGTGACCACCGCCCCAGCCACCCGCGCGTTGCCCGCGCCGGCCGCCGCACCGCCGATGATCGCCGCCGCGGCGGCGGTGCCGGCGATCACGTTCGTGGTCGAGTTGTCGAAGTACGTCAGGTTGATCGCGAGCGCGGCGACCAGCCCGACCAGCAGGCCCGCGCCGACCGCGACGACGAAGCGCGGGGTGACACGGTCCACGCCGCGGCGGGCCAGCAGGTTGGTCACCGCCAGGGCGACCGCCCCGCCGGCGACCAGCGCGGCCGAGATCACCCCGGGCAGCGCGAAGGCGGAGAGGCTCACCGCGGTCACCCCGGCCTCGGCGGAGTGGATCGCGGCCCGGGTGGACCACAGCATCGCGGCCAGCCAGCCCACGGCCAGCGGCGCGAGCACGATCGCCCCGGGGGCCCGCGCCGGCGTGGCGTTCCCGGCCTCGTCGTCCGGCCCCGGCGCGGTGACCCGGTCGTCGAGCTTCGCCTCGGCGGCCGGCGCGGTGGCCTCCTCGGCCGGCCGCGGCTCGGCCGGTACGGTCGCCACCGGCCGGTCCGGCCGGTCCGGCCGGTCCGGCTGCGCGGCGCTGGAGCCGCCGGGCTCGTTGCTCATGGTCTTCCCTTCGACGGGCGCCGGGCCGCACCGGCATGGCCGGGCGGGCGGGCAGGTCACCGGCTATTGAGGGTACGCGGCACGCGGACCCGCCCCCGCCGGCTGCCCCGCCACCCCGCCACCCCGCCAACCCCGCACGCCCGGCCCCTGCCCCCGTCCGCCTCCTGCCCCGACCGGCCCCTCGCCCCCGTCCGGCCCCCGCCCCCGTCCGGCCCCCGCCCCCGTCCGGCCTCCTGCGCCGGGCGCCCGCCCTCGGTGATCAAGAGCTTTCGGTCAGAATCCCGGTCGCGCCCGACGCGAACTTCTTGATCACCGGAGCGGGGCGGGGTCACCGGAGCCGGGCGGGATCACCGGGGCGGGCGGAGTTGGCCGGGCGGCGGAGCGGCCCGAGCGGGTACGTCGATGTCCCGCTCCCTCTGGCACCCGTCGAACCCGAGTCGAGGGTATGGCGGTGTACCGACGGATCGTAGGGTCGGCGGCTGGCGGGCCGACGGTCCGGTGGCACGACGTACCCGAAGTCCGACGGTTCGGCGGGTCCGGCCCGACGGGTCGCACCGTCGGCGGGCGGGCGCGACACCGCCGGGGCGGGGTGGGAGCGGGACCGCCGCATGGGAGAATCGAGCAAGGTCCCGTCGCCGCGACCGGTCCACCCCGCGGCGCGCGGCACAGGCCGCCCGGTCGGTGCCCGCGGGTCCGATTTCGCCACCGCCGTCGAGATCGCCAGGAGCCCTCATGGACGCCGTGTTCTCCGTACCCGAGCCGCGCAACGAGCCGGTCCGCAACTACGAGCCCGGCAGCGCCGACCGGGAGCGGCTCCAGCGGCGGCTGACCGAGTTGGCCGCCGAGCGCATCGACCTGCCGATGACCATCGCCGGCGAGCAGCGGATGGCCGGCGGCGAGTCGATCGACGTGGTGCAGCCGCACAGGCACGCGCACGTGCTCGGCGTCATCGCGCACGCCACCCACGACGACGCCCGGTCCGCGGTCAAGGCCGCCAAGGACGCCGCCCCGATGTGGCGGGCATTGCCCTTCGCCGAGCGGGCCGCGATCTTCCTGCGCGCCGCCGAGCTGCTCTCCGGCCCGTGGCGGGACACCCTCAACGCCGCCACCATGCTGGGCCAGTCGAAGACCGCGATCCAGGCCGAGATCGACTCGGCCTGCGAGCTGATCGACTTTCTCCGGTTCAACGTGCACTTCGCGCGGCGCCTGCTCGAGGAGCAGCCGCTCTCCTCACCCGGGGTGTGGAACCGCTTCGACCACCGCCCGCTGGAGGGCTTCGTCTACGCGATCACCCCGTTCAACTTCACCGCCATCGCCGGCAACCTGCCCTCGGCCCCGGCGCTGCTCGGCAACACCGTGGTCTGGAAGCCGGGCCCGACCCAGCAGTTCGCGGCGCACTTCACCATGCGGCTGTTCGAGGCGGCCGGCCTGCCGCCCGGTGTGATCAACATGGTGACCGGACGCGGCGAGGAGGTCTCCGACGTCGTGCTCGCCGACCCGGACCTCGCCGGCATCCACTTCACCGGCTCGACCAAGGTCTTCCAGCACCTGTGGCGGGCCGTCGGGGAGAACATCCACCGCTACCGGGGCTACCCCCGGCTGGTCGGCGAGACCGGTGGCAAGGACTTCGTGCTCGCGCACTCCAGCGCGGACGTGGACGCGCTGCACACCGCGCTGATCCGGGGCGCGTACGAGTACCAGGGTCAGAAGTGCTCCGCCGCCTCCCGCGCGTACGTCCCCCGGTCGATCTGGGAGGGCGGCCTGCGCGACCGGCTGGCCGCCACCGCCGACTCGCTGACCTACGGCGACGTCACCGACTTCCGCAACTTCGGCGGCGCGGTGATCGACGCCAAGGCGTTCGACCGGCACACCGCGGCGCTGGAGCTGATCAACGGCGACGACGCCTGCACGGTGCTGGCGGGCGGCACCGCCGACGACTCGGTCGGGTGGTTCGTCCGGCCGACCCTGTTCGAGTGCACGGACCCCGCCCACGAGACGTTCACCACCGAGTACTTCGGGCCGATCCTGGGCGTGCACGTCTTCGACGACGCCCGGTTCGACGAGGTCGTCGCGCAGGCCGAGGCCATCGCCCCGTACGCGCTGACCGGGTCGGTCTTCGCCACCGACCGGCGGGTGGTGGACGCCGTGGCCGAGAAGATGCGGTACGCGGCCGGCAACTTCTACGTCAACGACAAGCCGACCGGCGCGGTGGTCGGGCAGCAGCCGTTCGGCGGCGCCCGGGCCAGCGGCACCAACGACAAGGCCGGCTCCTGGCACAACCTGATCCGCTGGACGTCGCCGCGGACCATCAAGGAGACGTTCGTCCCGCCGACCGACCACACGTACCCGCACATGGCCTGACCGGTCTTGAGGCCCCCGCGCACGGCGGCGGGGGCCTCAAGATCACGCCCAGTGCCCGGCCCTCAACGGACAGTCGTCCGCCGACAGTGCACATTGGAAGTCTCCAGGGTGGCGAAAATGGCAAATCCTGGACGGCGGGACGGCAAAGTGGCAGCGTAATGGGCATGGCGGAATCCGGAGTCAACCCCACAGCGGCGGCCCTGCTCGGGCTGCTCCACGAGGGGCCCATGACAGGCGGCCAGCTGATGGCCGCCGCCGAGCGCAGGCTCGCCCCGTACTGGTCGATGACCCGCAGCCAGGTCTACCGGGAGCTCCCGGTGCTCGCCGAGCGCGGCCTGGTGCGGATGGGCAAGCCCGGCCCGCGGTCCAGCCAGCCGTACGCGATCACCGCAGCCGGGAAGCGGACGTTCTCCCGGTGGCTGGCCGAGGACCCGGGGCGGGACACCATCCGCAACCCGGTCGCCCTGCGGTTCGCGTTCGGCGCGCTGCATTCGGGCAACCAGTTGCGCAACCTGCAGACGTCGGCGAACGAGTACCACACCGAGGCCCTCGCGCGGGTGCGGGAACAGGTGAAGAACGCCAAGAAGGAGGGCGAGGCCTTCGACGCCAGCGCGCTGGAGTTCGCCGTGGCGTACCACAAGGCCGCCCTCTCCTGGCTGAAGAGCGCCCCGGTCGGCGGCTGATCCCCGCCCGCCGGCCCGCCACCCCGCCATCGGGCCGCGACGGGGACCTTCCGCCGGGGAGCGGGCGGGTCCGCAGCCCCGCCCCGCGCCCCGGCCGGCCGCTGTCCGGGGATCTTTCGGCACCCGACCGCGGGGCTGGCAAGCCCATCCCGCGCCCCGGCAGTACGCTTGTTTTTCGTGACCGCTGCCGATTACGCCGAACAGCTCAAGGACCTCGACGCCACCCTGCGCAACATCGAGGCCGTGCTCAACATCGACAGGCTGCGGGAGGACAAGGCCCGCCTCGAGGAGCAGGCCTCCGCGCCGGACCTGTGGGACGACCAGGCCAAGGCGCAGCAGGTGACCTCCCAGCTGTCGTACGTCAACGGCGAGATCAACAAGCTGAGCGGCCTGCGTTCCCGGCTCGACGACGCCGGCGTGCTGCTGGAGCTGGCCCAGGCCGAGGACGATCCGGGGGTGCTCGCCGAGGTGGAGACCGAGATCGGCGGGCTCACCAAGGCCATCCAGGAGATGGAGGTCCGTACGCTGCTCTCCGGCGAGTACGACTCCC
The DNA here is from genome assembly GCF_039871625.1 of Micromonospora sp. B11E3. Classification (NCBI taxonomy): domain Bacteria; kingdom Bacillati; phylum Actinomycetota; class Actinomycetes; order Micromonosporales; family Micromonosporaceae; genus Micromonospora; species Micromonospora sp. B11E3. Next base: position 19,708 of record NZ_JBDPMC010000025.1, read on the forward strand.
GGGAGGCCCTGGTGGCCATCCGTGCCGGCGCGGGCGGGGTGGACGCGGCCGACTTCGCCGAGATGCTGCTGCGGATGTACCTGCGCTGGGCCGAGCGGCACGGCTACCCGACCGAGGTCTACGAGACCTCGTACGCGGAGGAGGCGGGCCTGAAGTCCGCGACGTTCACGGTGAAGGTCCCGTACGCCTACGGCACGCTCAGCGTCGAGTCGGGCACGCACCGGCTGGTCCGGATCAGCCCGTTCGACAACCAGGGCCGCCGGCAGACCAGCTTCGCCGGGGTGGAGGTGCTGCCGGTCGTCGAGCAGACCGACCACATCGACATCCCCGAGAACGAGATGCGCATCGACGTCTACCGGTCCTCGGGCCCGGGTGGCCAGAGCGTCAACACCACCGACTCGGCGGTGCGGATCACCCACATCCCGACCGGCATCGTGGTGACCTGCCAGAACGAGAAGTCCCAGCTGCAGAACAAGGCCTCCGCGCTGCGGGTGCTCCAGGCCCGGCTGCTGGAGCGCAAGCGGCAGGAGGAGGAGGAGAAGCTGGCCGGCCTGAAGACCGGCAGCACCAGCTCGTGGGGCGACCAGATGCGCTCGTACGTCCTGCACCCGTATCAGATGGTGAAGGATCTGCGCACCGAGCACGAGACGGGCAATCCGACCGCGGTCTTCGACGGTGAGCTGGACAGCTTCATCGAGGCCGGCATCCGGTGGCGCAAGCAGCAGGCAATGGCAAACGACGCAGCGTGATCGATCGAGGGCGGAGCGCGTCATCGATCTTCCGTCAACCGGCCATTTCGATGACGCGCCTCGCACCGACGGGGCGCGGCGCTTGGCTCATCGGTTACACCGCGTAGACTCACCACCCGTGATTCAGCTTGAGCAAGTGACGAAGACGTACCCGAAGGCGTCCCGGCCTTCGCTCGACAACGTGTCCGTCTCCATTGAGAAGGGCGAGTTCGTCTTCTTCATCGGCCCATCCGGCTCCGGCAAGTCCACCATCATCAAGCTGCTGCTGCACGAGGTCACCCCCAACAGGGGGCGCGTCATCGTGAACAGCAAGGACGTCACCTCGATGCGCTCGTGGAAGCGACCGCACTTCCGCCGTTCCATCGGCTGCGTCTTCCAGGACTTCCGGCTGCTGCCGAACCGCACCGCGTACGAGAACGTGGCGTTCGCCCTCGAGGTGATCGGCAAGACCAAGGCGGTCGCCCGCCGGGTCGTGCCCGAGGTGCTGGAGCTGGTGGGGCTCGGTGGCAAGGAGCACCGCTACCCGCACGAGCTCTCCGGTGGTGAGCAGCAGCGGGTCGCCGTCGCCCGGGCGTTCGTCAACCGTCCGCTGATCCTGCTGGCGGACGAGCCGACGGGAAACCTGGACCCGGACACGTCGATCGAGATCATGCGCTTGCTGGACCGGATCAACCGCACCGGGACGACTGTGGTGATGGTCACGCACGACTCCAACATCGTGAACCAGATGCGCCGCCGGGTCATCGAGATCGAGAGCGGCCGCATCGTGCGTGACCAGGCCCGGGGCGTCTACGGGTGAGCCGACGCTCCACCCCCCTTCAGCCTGACGACGATCACCTCATGCCGGAATCCCGGAGGAATTCCCGATGCGCCTGAAATATGTCCTGTCCGAGGTGCTTGTCGGACTGTGGCGCAACGTCACCATGACCATCGCGATGATCATCACGATGGCCGTGTCGTTGACCATGCTCGGTGTCAGCGGCCTGGTGTACAGCAAGGTCGGCGATATGAAGGACCTGTACTACAAGAACATCCAGGTCTCGATCTTCCTCGACGGCCAGGTCACCGAGCAGCAGCGCACCGACCTGCAGGCGAAGCTCGACAGCGATCCGCTGGTCAAGGACGTCATCTACGTCAACAAGGACGAGGCGTACAAGCGCTTCCAGGAGATGTTCCAGGACGCTCCCGACCTGTTGAGCGCGGTCAAGGCCGACAGCCTGCCCGAGTCGTTCCGGCTCACGCTGGTGAATCCGGAGCAGTACAAGGACATCTACAACCAGTACAAGGACACGGCGGGCGTCGACGAGATCGTCGACCAGAGCCGCCTGCTGGACAAGATCTTCGACCTGTTCACCGCCGCGCAGAACATCGCCCTGGTGGCCGCGATCGCGATGGCGGTCGCCGCTCTGCTGCTGGTCGCCAACACGATCCAGGTGGCCGCGTACAGCAAGCGGCGCGAGGTCGCCGTCATGAAACTGGTCGGTGCGTCCAACTGGTTCATCCAGGCGCCGTTCGTGCTGGAGGCCGTGGTCGCCGGCCTGGTCGGCTCGGTGCTCGGCCTCGTCGCGCTGGTCGGCCTGAAGTTCTTCCTCTTCGACGGCTCGCTGAGCGCGTTGCAGGGGCTGTTCTCCCCGGTGAGCTGGGGCGACATCTTCCTGATGTTCCCGGTCATGGCGGCCGTCGGCGGCCTGGTCAGCGCGATCACCGGCTGGGTCACCCTGCGGTTCTACCTGCGCGTCTAGTCACCGTCCGACGCTTCTGACGACTGCCGGGGCCCTCCGGCGCGGAATAATCCGCGCCGGAGGGCCCTTGTGGTTCGGGTAGCATGATCCCGCTTCCGGCCGCCCGGCGTCCTCGACGCCGGCCGCACCGCGCCGGGGCCGCACGGGAGGAGGTGGCGCCGATGCCACGGGAGAAGGGGCGTAAGGTCGTCGCCTCCAACAAGAAGGCGCGCCACGACTACGCCATCCTCGACACGTACGAGGCGGGCATGGCGCTGACCGGCACCGAGGTCAAGTCGCTGCGCGCGGGGCGGGCGTCGCTGGTCGACGCGTTCGCCCAGGAGCGCGACGGCGAGCTGTACCTGCACGGCATGCACATCCCGGAGTACGTCCAGGGCACCTGGACCAACCACGAGCCCCGGCGCACCCGGAAGCTGCTGCTCAAGCGGCTGGAGATCGACCGGCTGATCGGCAAGACCCGGGAGAGCGGGCTCACCCTGGTGCCGTTGCAGGTGTACTTCGCCGACGGCTGGGCCAAGGTGGAGATCGGCCTGGCCAAGGGCAAGAAGGCGTACGACAAGCGCCAGGACCTGGCCAAGCGGGACGCGCAGCGGGAGATGGCCCGCGCGGTGGGCCGGCGCGGCAAGGGCATGGACGACTGAAACGTCCCGTCTGTCCGGCTGGCGCGCCGGACGGGGGCTCGGGGATGAAACCCGTTGCGGCAGGCGTTAGGCTTGGTGGCGCCGCCACAGGGGCGGTCCTTTCGAGGGGGTGACAGGTTTCGACTTCGTACGTTGCGGCAGGGGAAGCGAGCCGAGGAAGCCGACGTCGTCTCGTGAATCGTTCGTCGGAAAACAATAAGCGCCAAGAACAATCGCGCTGACTTCGCTCTCGCCGCCTGAGGCGAGTAGCAAGTCTGTCGGCCTGGGAGCGCCTTCGACCCAGCTAGCCGGCATCAGCTAGAAGGCTGGCCAATCGGACCCGGTCGCGGGGTCCGTGCGGCGAGACCAATCAGCGACTGGGCCCGTCACACCGACTCGCTCGCGTGATCGGAGGGGCCGAGTAGAGGCACAGCGAGCTGCGCTCGGAGAAGCCCTGACAAGGCGGCGAAGGACCCGGGTTCGATTCCCGGCACCTCCACCACCTGACCTGCGCGCCCCGGTCCACCGGACCGGGGCGCGCAGTCGTATCCACCTCCATCCCCGGGTGCGCGCCGGTGCAGTTGGGGCTAGCGTGGCCACTGGGCCCAATGGGGCAGATGAGGCGAGTAGTGCATCTGGACACCGCCTCACGTCGGGTCCACCATCGCGGTACGCGGTAACGAAGCAGCGTGGGAGGTGCCATGGTCACCCAGATCCACCAGCCGTCCACCGTCACTCCGGCGGCCCACCCGCCCCGGCCCACCCTCCTCGCCGACGTGCCCGCCCTGAGCCGGGCTCTCGCCGCCCCGGCGGGCGCGCCCAGTTGGCGGGAGCAACTGCTCACCCGGCTCGGCCCGCTGCGCCAGGGGTTCGCCGAGCACGTCGAGGTCACCGAGGGGCCGGCCGGGCTGTACGCCGAACTGATCGCCCACGCGCCCCGGCTGGACCGGGGGGTGCGGCTGCTCACCCGGGAACACGTCGGCATCGCCGACGCCCTCGCCGCGCTCCAGGGCGCCGCCGAGCGGCCCGGCGTACCGGCCGAGGAGGTGCGCCTGCGGGCGGCGTACCTGTTCGAGCTGCTGTCCCGGCACCGCCAGCGCGGCGCGGACCTGCTCTGGCAGGCGTACGAGACCGACCTCGGCGGGGAGACCTGAGCTGGCAGGAACCGCTGCCTGCGGGGCCGCGTCGAAGGGGTATGCGCCGAGTTCTCGCCCTGGTGGGCCTGCCCCTGTTGGTCGTCGCGGCCGGGTGTGCCCCGGCGAGCACCGACCCCTCCGGCGGCGGCGTCGGAGACCCCGCCTCCCACCTGGAGGCGTTCCGGCAGCGGGCCGCCGAGGTGGCCGACGCGTGGCGGCCGGGGCGGGACTGGACGAGCGGGTACGTGCCGCTCCAGGACCCGACCGTGCTGCTCGGCGACCCCGGCTTCACCCCGGACACCGAGCAGGCGTTCCGGGCGGGCTGGTACCGGGAGCAGCACCGGATGTCGGCCGCCAAGCCGGCCGACGGCACGATCCGGTTCCCCGACGGGACGCTCACCGTGCCGCTGGTGAGCGCCCTGGAGGCGTACCAGCAGCTCGACCAGGGGGATCCGCCCCCGTGCCCGGGCCGACCGATGGACCCGCCCGGATCCCGACCGAAGCCGGGGTCGACCGGTGGCCCGATCGTCGAGCCGGGCCCCGACGGCCCGCTCGGCTCGCCGAGCCCGGACCCGGACGCGCCGGTCAGCGGCACCCCGGCGTCCGCCTGCGTACCGCTGACCGTCACCGCCGTGCGGCTCGGCACCGCGCCGGTGCGCACCAGCAGGGGCGAGGCGCAGGTGCCGGCGTGGCTGTTCACCGTCGAGGGGCTGACGGCGCAGGTCGCCCGGATCGCCGTCGCGCCGGACGCCGTGACCGCCGCACCGCAGGCGCCGGCGTCCGCCGAGCCGGCGCCCGACGGTGTGGTCGGCGCGCAGGACCTCTCGGCCGTCGCCGGTACGCGGCTGGCCTGGCGGATCGGCATGGGCGCCTGCGACACCGGCGGCACCCCACTGGTGGAGGAGCGCGACGACGTGGTGGTGGTCGGCGGCGCCGTCACCCGCGCCACCGGGATCTGCACCGACCAGCTCCTGCTCAGGTCGGTCACCGCGACGCTGAAGGCGCCGCTCGGCGCGCGGCCGGTGCTCGACGTGGTCACCGGCGCCCCGCTGGTGGTGCGCCCCCTCTGAGAGCCCGCGCGGGCTCTAGAGCAGCCGGGGCACGTCGGTGCTGATCGGCACCGGCAGCACGGTGGGCCGGTCCGCGGCCAGCGCCGCCCGCAGCGCCTCGCCGAGCCGCTCGGGCCGCTCGACGACCTCCCCGGCGCAGCCGTACCCCCGGGCCACCGCCGTGACGTCCAGCCCCGGCAGGTCCAGGCCGGGCACCCCGGGGGTGTGCTTCAGCTCGGCGAACGACTTGAGAATCGCGTACTGCTGGTTGACCGGGACCACGACGGCCAGCGGCAGGCGCAGCCGCGCCGCCGTCCACAGCGCCTGCACGGAGTAGTGGAACGAGCCGTCGCCGATCACCGCGACCACCGGGCGGCCCCGCCCGGTGTCCCGCTCGGCCAGTGCGATGCCGACCGCCGCCGGCAGTCCGAACCCCAGCCCGCCGCTGGCCATCGTGAAGTACGACCCGGGCCGGGTGGCCGGCAGCCGGCGGCGCAGGGCAGCCAGATTGGACGGTGACTCCTGCACCAGCACCCCGTCCGGCGGCCAGTGCTCGGCCAGCGCGGCGAACAGGCCGTCCGGGCTCAGCGGCGGGCCGAACTCGGGCGGCGGCGGGGCGGCCCGGGGCGGCGGGGGCGGCCGGTCGGCCGGCGGCACGAGGTCGGCCAGGGCGGCCAGCGTCAGGCCGGCGTCGCCGAGCAGGCTGTCCCCGACCGGCGCGCGGGCGGCCTCGCCCGGGTCGTCGGTGACGTGCAGCAGCCGGGTGCCGTCGGGCAGGTAGTCGCCCGGCACGTACGGGTAGTAGCGGAAGACGGGGGCGCCGATCACCAGCACCGTGTCGTGCCCGCGCAGCGCCTCGGCCAGCGGCCCGATCGCGTACGGCAGCACTCCCCGGAAGTGCGGGTGGTCTTCGGGGAACGCGGTGCGCTCCGGGGCGGGGGCGGACCAGACCGGCGCGGCCAGCCGCTCGGCCAGCGCCACCGCCGCCGGCCAGGCGCCGGCCCGGTCCACGGCCGAGCCGAGGACCAGCGCGGGGGACCGGCTGGCGGCCACCATGTCGGCGAACTCCCGCAGCCGCTGCGGGTCCGGCGCGTACCGGGTGGCCACCGTACGCACGACCGGCGCGGCGGCCGCCGGCTGGTCCCAGTCGTCGAGGGGCAGGGAGAGGAACACCGGCCCGGCCGGCGGCTGCACCGCCGTGGCGTACGCCCGCATGAACGCCGCCGGGATGTCCTGCGCGCGGGCCGGCTCGTAGGCCCACTTCACGTACGGCTGGGTCAGCTCGGCCGCCCGGGGGTTGGCCAGCCGCGGCTCGATCAGCAGCATCTCCCGGGTCTGCTGCCCGGCGGTGACGATCAGCGGCGTCTTGTTGTGCCAGGCGGTGACCAGGTTGCCCATGCCGTTGCCGGTGCCCGGGGCGGTGTGCAGGTTGACGTGCGCGGGCCGGCCGGTGGCCTGGGCGTACCCGTCGGCCATGGCGACGGCGGACGCCTCGTGCAGGGCGTGGACGTACCGGAAGTCGTCCGGGAAGTCCTGGAGGAAGGGCTCCTCGGTGGAGCCGGGATTGCCGAAGACGGTGGTCAGGTCCAGCGCCCGCAGCAGGTCGTAGGTCGTTTCGCGGACCGTTGCCATCGGCGGGCCTCCGTGTCGCGGCGTGTGCTGCCTCCTCGCCGGAGGACGCGCGGCGACCGCCCCCCGACCTGCCGAATCTATCGGGAGGAGACTCGCCTATCGGGCGCTTTGGCCGTGCCTTTCGTCTGGGCAGCCCGCCGTGCCTCGCCGGGCGGTGCCGCGGAGCCTGTCGTGCGGTGCCGCGGAGCTTGCCGGCCGGTGCCGCGGAGCCCGTCGGTCGACTCCGCGGCGCCCGGCGTCGTCAGGGGAGCGGGAACGGGAGCTTGATCCCGTCGAGCGCGTGCCCGCACGGGCAGTCCCGCTCGGCGGGCAGGGCGGCGACCGCGTCCCGCAGCACCCCGCGCAGCCGGTCGGTGTTCTCCCGGAACACCCGGAAGACCTCCTCCTGGGTCACCGACTCCCCGGCCTCCACCCCGGCGTCGAGGTCGGTGACCAGCGCGATCGGGGTGTAGCAGAGGGCCAGCTCGCGGGCCAGCACGGCCTCGGGGTGGCCCGTCATGTTGACGATCGTGCCGCCGATCGCGGTGAACCACCGCGACTCCGCCCGGCTGGAGAAGCGCGGCCCCTCCACGACCACCATCGTGCCGCCGTCGACCGCCGCCACGCCCTGGCTGGCGGCGGCGCCGAGCAGGGTACGCCGGCCGACCGGGCAGTACGGGTCGGCGAAGGGCACGTGCACCGCGCCCCGGTCGTAGTACGTCTGGATCCGCCCGCTGGTCCGGTCGATCATCTGGTCCGGCACGACGAAGGTGCCCGGACCCAGCTCGGGACGGAGCCCGCCGACCGCGCACGGGGCGATCACCTGGCGCACCCCGAGCGACCGCAGCGCCCACAGGTTCGCCCGGTACGGAATCTGGTGCGGCGGGTACCGGTGGTCACGCCCGTGCCGGGGCAGGAACGCCACCCGGCGACCGCCCATCTCCGCCACCGTGATGGGGTCCGACGGCTCCCCGTACGGCGTCTCCACGCGGTGCTCGCTGGCCCCCTCCAGCAAGGCGTAGAGGCCGGAACCGCCGATCACTCCGATGTCCGCCGTCGGGCTCATCGTCGTCCCTTCGCTCGCGCTCGATCACCTACCGGTCAGACCTTAGCCAGTGCCCGCGAGGCAGGCTATGGTGCCAGGCATGGCGTTGACAGCACGGATGAGCCGGGTGCCCGGTGCCGTCCCTGGCCCTGTTCGGCCCCGCGGCGGTCCTGCCGTCCGGGGCGGTCGTGCCCTTCCGGGCGGCGCCCGCGTCCCGGCGCACGGCTGACGGTGTCCGACATGCAGGGAGAGGACCAGGCGATCGGCGGGCGGGCGATGGAGTCGATGGCCGGACGGCTGCTGGTCGCGACCCCGGCGCTCAAGGACCCGAACTTCGACCGGACGGTGGTGCTGCTCGTCGCGCACGAGCCGGGCGGGGCGCTGGGCGTCGTGCTGAACCGGGCCACCGAGGTCCCCGTCGCCGACGTCCTCGGCGAATGGAGCGACCTGGCGCGCGACCCGGCGGTGCTCTTCGAGGGCGGCCCGGTCCAGCCGGACTCGGCGATCTGCCTGGCCCGGATGCGCAACCCGGTGAAGCGGCTGCGCGGCTTCCACCAGGTCTCCGGCGCCGTCGGCACGATCGACCTGTCCGTCGACCCGGAGCGGATGCGGGACAGCATCGGCGGCATCCGGGTCTTCGCCGGCTACTCGGGCTGGGGGGCAGGCCAGTTGGAGCAGGAGATCGAGGGCGGGTCGTGGTTCGTCCTGGACGCGCTGCCCGGCGACGCCTTCGTCGACCGGCCCGACGATCTCTGGCCGATGGTGCTGCGCCGGCAGGGCGGGATCATGGCCGCCGTCGCCCACTTCCCGCCGGACGTGGCCCTGAACTGAGGCCCGGGCCGGCGACCCGGCGGGGGCTCGCGATGGGGGGACCCCGCGAGATGACCATGCGGGCCGGCGTGTGTATAGTTCTCTCCGTGCCCGGGCGACCGGGGACGAAGACAAGGGGCCGTGGCGCAGCTGGTAGCGCACCACACTGGCAGTGTGGGGGTCAGGGGTTCGAGTCCCCTCGGCTCCACCGACCGCACCATTGTGCGACCGGTGGTTGATCATTGTTTGCCCCCCGTCCGTCTCGGGCGGGGGTATTTTCGTGCCTGTCGGCAGTTGTGGGAGTCGCCCCTCACACCTTCAGGACATCCACGTCGTACAGCGCTATCGACGCGTCGCGGGTGGCCAGAGTCAACCTTTCGGCGGTTGCCTGCGCCACCAGCATGCGGTCGAAGGGATCGCGGTGATGCGGTGGCAGGCGGCCGACGGCGATGGTGTGGGCGTAAGTCACCGGGAGTGCGCGAAAGCCCATGTCCCTTACCCGCTCGGCCAGGTCAGGGGGGCCGGCGAGCTTCCCCGCGTGCTGCTTGATGGTGATCTCCCACAGGCTGACCGGGGAGAGGAAGATGTCCGGGTCGTGGCGTAGCCGATCGAGGAGTTCGTCGCCGAGAGTCGCGTCGCCCGTGATGGCCCACAGCGCGACATGAGTGTCCAGCAGCAGGGTCATGCGCCGATGCCGAAGTCAGCGGCGATCTCGGCGTTTGTCTGGGGTGAGTCCCAGTCGCCGGAGAGATCCAACTGACCGGCGAGAGAGCCGATTGCGGTGCGGTTGACTCGTCGCACCAGCGGCACGACCTTCGCTACTGGAGTGCCTGCCCGGTTGATGATGATCTCCTCGCCGCGTTCCACCCGTTCGATGATGCGCGACAGGTGGGTCTTGGCATCATGCATGTTGTAGTGCACGGCCTCAGCCGACATGACGCGACCTCCTTGGGTTAGCTAACAGATTAGCCTGCTTGATCGCGATGTCGTCACGAATGCGAGTGGTCAGCGGAACCCGCGACGCTGGTGGGACAAGCCCGTGTGGTGGTGCCCGCCGGGGTGGCTGTCCGGATCCGTGTGCACGGTGGCGCCGGCCAGCCGGGGCACGGCGTGGGTGAGCTGGTGTTCGGCGTCGGCGGCGATCTCGTGCGCGGCGACGAGGCTGAGGTTCGCGTCGACGACCAGTTCGGCCTCGGCGTGCAGCCGGTGGCCGATCCAGCGCAGCCGCACCGCGGCCACGTCGCGGACGCCGTCGACGGCGCGCAGTGTGCTTTCGGCCTGGTCGACGAGGGCGGGATCGACGGCGTCCATGAGCCGCCGGTACACCTCGCGGGCGGCGTCCTTCAGGACGAAGGTGATGGCGACGGCGATGACCAGGCCGACGACGGGATCGGCCCACCGCCAGCCGAGGGCGGCCCCGCCGGCGGCGAGGAGCACGGCGAGGGACGTGTAGCCGTCGGTGCGGGCGTGCAGGCCGTCGGCGACGAGGGCGGCGGAGCCGATGCGTCGGCCCACACGGATGCGGTACCGGGCGACGAGTTCGTTGCCGACGAACCCGACGAGGCCGGCGGCGGCCACCCACGGCAGGTGGTTCACCTCGACCGGGTGCAGCAGCCGGGTCGCGGCGGTCCACGCGGCGGCGACGGCGGAGGCGGCGATGACCGCCACGATGACGATGCCGGCGAGATCCTCGGCCCGCCCGTAGCCGTAGGTGTAGGCGCGGGTCGCGGCGCGGCGGCCGAGGAGGAAGGCGATGCCCAGCGGCACGGCGGTCAGGGCGTCGGCGACGTTGTGCAGGGTGTCCCCGAGCAGGGCGACCGAGCTGGACAGCACGACGATGACCGCCTGCGCGACGGCCGTGATCCCGAGGCCGACCAGGGAGAGCCACAGCGCGCGTAGCCCCTCGCGGGACGACTCCAGCGCCGGGTCGATCGACTCGCGGGAGTCGTGCGAATGTGGCGTGACGGCGTGCCGCAGCCGGTGCCACCAGGAGCCGAGCCGAACCGCGTGGTCGTGCGGGTGGCCGTGGCCGTGATCGTGATCGTGACCGTGGCCGTGACCGTGACCGTGCGCGTGGTCGTTCACCGCGTCTCCCAATATCCCGGTGGCATGACGGGCGGGCGCCCCTGACGGCGGCGATAATATGTGCTCATGTACGCACGCGACAATCCTGCAGGTGCCAATGACCTGCAACAACGCCTACCTGCCGACAGCCAGGTGGAGGCAGCATCGGAGATGCTGCGGATGCTGGCCGACGGCACGCGGTTGCGGTTGATGTGGCTGCTCGTCGACGGCGAGCACGACGTGACCGCACTGGTCGCGGCGCTGGGAGTGGCGCGGCCGGCCGTGTCGCAGCACCTGGGCAAGCTGCGGCTGGCGGGACTGGTCGGCGTGCGGCGGGAGGGCCGCCGGGCGCTCTACCGGGCCAGGGGCGGGCACGTGCGCCGGCTCGTGACCGAGGTGTTGTACGCCGCGTCGCACCAGGTGACCGGCACCCCGGAGCACGACTGAGCGGTTGCCGCCGGACGGGCGGTGCCCGGAGGTGGTGCGCGCGCTGGCCCGCAGCACGCCGACCGCCGGGTGGATCAGACGGTCCCGGTGGGGCGCTGGTGCGCTCCGGTGATGTCGGTGCCGGCGAGGTACGGCGTGGAGCCGGTGACGAACAGCCGGTACCCGTCGTGGTGGCCGACGTACGAGCCGCGCTGGTAGTAGGTGACCCGCAGCTTCAGCCGGGTGCCGGCGGCGACCTGGACCTGGACCGTGTCGGCCAGTTCGACGGAGTCGGACGCGGCGAGCACCCGCCCGGCGTCGTCGGTCAGCTCCAGGTCGAAGTCGTCGACGAGGGCGCTGCCCCGGGCCTGAAGTCGCCGAGGGCGGGCAACTCCTCGGAGTACGCCTGCTCGGACAGCGGCCCGTCGGGGCCGAGCGGCCCCCAGCCGCTCATCGGCCCGCCGTACCAGCCGAGCATGCCGGCCCAGTCGTCCCAGGCCGTCCCCGTGATCCAGGCCGACGGGTGCCACACCGTGTCGCCGACGGGACCGGCGACCCCCAGCGGCCCCCAGGGGCCGATCAGCCCGTAGTGCCCCAGCGGACCCATCGGCTTGACGTAGTCGGCGGCGAGCAGCGGGTCGCCGGGGTAGGTGGTCCGCACCGCCGGGGCGACGGTGGACAGGTCGCCGTGCAGCGCCTCGACCGAGGTCGCCGACACGTACCGGGTGTCGGCGGCGTGCGCGGGGGAGGCCGCCGTGACGACGCCGACCGCGGCCACGAGCGCCACGGCGAGGTGGCGCCACCCGGTCGTCCTCACCCGGCGGCGTGACGCCTCTGCCGTTCGCCCCACCGTCGTACTCCCTCTGCCCCGCCCCGGTCCGACGATCCATCCTGGACCGGCGGCCGGGGCGGGCGGCGGCCTGCCCGGCGTGCTGTGACAGCCCACACTCGCCGGGGCGGCGACGCGCTCAGCCAAGCAGGCGGTCGATCTCGGCCAGTTCCTCCCGGACAATGCAGGACTCGGCTGATCAGGAGAGCCGCTCCAGCGGCCCGCCACTGGGATCGGTCAGGGCATGGAAGTGTGCGACGAGCCGCCGTACGACGTCAGGGTCGCGCAGCACCACGCCGACCTCGATGTTGTGCGACAGCGCCCGGTCGGTGAGATTCGCGCTGCTGATCAGTGCGACCTCGCCGTCGGCCGCGATGAACTTCGCGTGCAGCGCGGCGTGCGGACTTCCGCCGGCGGCCCGGCGCGCTGCCGGCCAGTGCCAGAATGTGGCCTGGTCGCGTAGCGTGGCGAAGGCCGTCGCCGCTCCGGACCGGCCGCGCAGGGCACCGCCGTCCTCGGCCGAGCTTTCCAGGACCAGATCGATCCGTACGCCCCGGCCGGCTGCGGCCCGCAACTCGGCGACGACCTCGGAGATCCCGTATGCGGCGAAGCTGGCCACGAGCAGGCTGGACCGGGCCGTCCGAATGATCTGCACGACCACCGAGCTGGTCAGCCGCACCGGCACGGAGGCGCTGGTCGGCCCGCTGACCACCAGCTCGGTCCGCCGCGCCTCGGCGTGCTGCTGCAGCAGCGCAGCGCCGCGCAGGGCGAGGGCGACCGCCGAGCCGGACAGGTCCGGTGCCTCGGCCCGCCAGCTCGCCACCAGCCGGGCGGCGTGGGCGGCGACCGCGTAGCCCGGCCGGGCGTCGATGAGCTCGGCCGCGACGCCGCCGTCACCGGGGCCGCCCACCCGCGCCAGCACCCCGGCCCAGGCTGCGACGTGCGCGGCAGGGAGCGCGGCGGCGAGGTCTGCAACCACCTCGGCGAACCGCTCGTGGCTCATCCGGCAAAGAATCCGCAGCCGGGGTCGGTGAGGGTGTCTACGAGCAGGGCTCGGTCGAGGTAGTGGTTGCCCCGCTCACAGGAGGTCTCCGCAGCGAAGAGGCACGCGTGGCAGGCGGCGGCCGACAGGCGAGCGTGCACCGTCGGGTCGTGCTCGGCGCAGAGCGGGTCCGAGCTGCACAGCCTGGCCGCCTCCAGGGCCCGCTCGACGAGCGCTCCCAGCCGATTCACGCGCCCGAGGGAGACCAGCCCGCCGAGGGTGCCCTCGCTGTCGGGTGCGGAGGTGTAGAGCAGCACCCCGGCGGCCGGCTCCTCGCTCGCCCCGGGGTAGATCCGCTCCCTGATGCCGGCGGCGCTGTATCCGCACTCGAGCGCAAGCTCGCGGATGAGCACGTGGGCGAGGGTGTGCAGCAGGACGTACCGGGGGCCGGGGTGCGGCTGCGGGGCCAGCCCGCGCTGCGTCCGCCAGCGGTCGTGGGAGCAGGCCAGCAGCTGCTCGCGCTGCTTGACCTCCGGTCGGTGCTCCCACTCGACGATCCGCCCCTCCGCGAGGCGGAGGAAGATGCCCTCGCCCCGCATCTCGGCGCAGGGCAGCCAGGTCGGCCGGCCGACGGTCAGCGGGGCCCGCCGCCGGTCGGGCGTGTCGAGCACCTCCCACTCGGGAGCGTCGATGCGGGTGAAGCCGTACAGCGCGGCGACCTCCCGCAGCCGGGGGACCAGGACCACATCTCGCAGCCATTGCTGGTGCTGGGCCGGCACCGGCTCCGGGTGGGTCGTGAAGTCGGACAGCTCCACGCCCCGGCCGGAGGTGAAGGCCAGCCACTCGGGCCGGCGCAGGTCGGTGTCGTCGTCGGTGTCGTCGTCGGCGGACCCGGCGTCGGCGCGGCGCCGCATCGCCTCCCACACCCGGTCGACGCCGTACGGCCTCAGCGTCGCCCAGCAGCCCAGGCTCGGCAGGATCTGTTTGGCGATGTCGGCGCCCAACCCGGCGAGCGGCTCCAGGGCCGACCAGGCTTCGGCGACCGCCTGGTCGGCCGGCTGCTCGGCCCGGGGGAGGCTGATGACCCGCAACTGCATGGCGAACCAGCTGTTGGTGGCGCCCAGGGCGAGGGTGCGGGTGGGGGCGTCGCAGGGCCCGTAGGTGCCGAGGTGGGGGTGGCGGCCCCGGCAGGCGGGCAGCGTCCGCTCGGCGTCCCGGCCGATCGCCACGGCCATCGGCCGGGACGCCCCGCACTCGCAGGTGATGAAGATGTTGGTCGCTTCACCGGTGCTGCCGCGCTCGGTGAGCTTCAACGAGTGACCCGGGCCGGGATCGGCGCCTCCGTGCGCCACGTAGGACCAGGGAAAGTCGTCGAGGTGGCCGTTGGCGCAGGCGAGCACGAAGCGGGCCGGTACGGCGGTGGGACGGGACCCGCCGTTGCCGCGGCAACCGTGCACGTAGCGGGCGCGGTCCGGCTGGTAGGGCGACGACAGCAGGTCGAACAGCCCGGAGCTGGCCGGGGCGAGTCGGTTGCACCGGGTGTCGGAGCAGCGCAACCAGGTGGGGAAGAGCGTCACGGGCACGCCCACCCGGGTCCACTCGGCGAACGGGTCGGAGGTCTCCGGCAGGTGCGGCGGCAGCCGCAGGTGCTCCACCTGCTCGCCGAGCCTGCGCCGCAGGGCCGCCAGCAGCCGATCCTCCTTGACCAGACCGGAGTAAGTCGGGTCCCAGTGCGCCAGCCCGAGCGTGAGCACTGACAGGCTGGGCAGGTCGGCGACCGACCCGACGCCGTAGGTGTGCAGGAGCTGGTTGGGCCGCAGCGCGCCGACCCGCAGGCTGTGCTGCCGCGGCCCGGTCACGCCGGCACCCCCGGCCCGGCCACGACGGGCGGGGCGAACGGCGGTGGCTCGTCGCCGCCGACGTCGAGCTGCAACTGGAGCTGGATGCCCGGCTCCACGTCTCGCAGGGAGGTCGGGCAGGTGGTCTGCTCCCACCGGCCTTCCTCCGGGCGGTGCAGCAGCCCCGCCACGTCGTCGCTGTGGTACGGCCGGTCGTAAGCCAGCCGCCGGGCGGGCCGCGCCCGCTCCCGCGCCCACAGGTCTAGGCGGGCCTCCAGCTCATCCTCCACCCGCTGGCGGACGGTGTTGTCCACGGCCACGTCGCTGCGCCGCTTGAGGACCCGCACGACGTGGTCGGCGAGCTGGCCGTGCCGGTCGAAGTCCTGTGCCCGCAGGTTGCCGTTGTAGGTGCTCTCCAGGTCCCGGATCAACGCCACCAGCACCCCGGTCAGGCCTCGGTCGATGGCCCGCTCCGCGAACGGAGTCACCGACAGCGCCTCAACCTGCCGGTAGATGGTGGCGTGGAAGTGCTCGAACCGCTCGTAGTGGGACAGGTCGCGCGGCCGGGCCCAGTTGTAGACGGTGAACACCAGCCCCGGTGCCCGCCGGCCGACCCGGCTCGTAGCCTGGATGTACTCGGCGGCGGACTTCGGCTGGTTGGCCACCACCATCACACCGAGCCGGTCGATGTCGACGCCGACGGAGATCATGCTGGTCGCGAGAAGCACGTCGATCGGGCGGGGCCCGTTCCTGGCCTGGGGGCCGGAGAAGCGGACCGCGAGCCGGTCCAGCAGCGGCCGGATGGCGTCGGAGGGCATCCGAGAGGTCAACTCCTCCAGATGCGGGTCGTACCGGCGGGCGAGCCCGCGCTCGTCGGCGCGGACGAGTCGGGTGGAGACGTCGTCCTCGACCACGCGCCGCATGCCGCCCAGGTCGCGCAGGCTGTTGAAATAGCCGACCAGCGTCATGTATGGGTCGGTCACCGGGTTGCCGCCGTATTTCTCGTGGAGCTTCTGCGCCGCGCCGAGCACCGACACGTACACCCGGATCAGGGTCGAGCGGAGCCGGTTGCCGTGCGCGCAAATGCCGACGTACCGGCGGCCCGGATGCTCCTCGGACCGGCGCTGACGGGCGAAGAAGTTGTCGGAGGCGTCGAGCCCCGGCGGCGGAAAGACCCGGGTCCGCCGGTTGAACAGGGCCCCGATCTGCTGCTGGGCGCGGCGGATGGTGGCGGTCGAGGCGATCACCTTTGGCCGCGACCAGTGCCCGCGTGCCGACTCCCAACTGGCCAACCGGTCCACCGCCGTCTCGTAGAGCCCGACCAGCGAGCCGAGCGGCCCAGAGATCAGGTGCAGCTCGTCCTGAATGATCAGATCCGGTGGGCGCAGCCGCGCGCAGGGGAGCACTCGGTTGCCCGGCCGGTGCCGACGGCGTTCCCAGTCGGCCGATTCGAGGTCCTCGGTGAGATAGCCGTGCTGCTCGCAGCGCTTGCCGACCCTACCGAAGAGGGCGGCGGTCTCACCCTTCCACGGCAGTTGGGCGAACTTGTCGACGGTGGCGATCAGCAGCGCCGGCGGGTGCCGGTAGACCTCCTCGTCGACCAGCAGCACCGGCAGCCCAGCCTGGTCATCGGGCAGCGGGTAGCTGCCCAGCCTGCTGAACGGGCACCCGACGTCGGGGCAGAGCACCAGCGTGCGCCAGGATTCCCGCTCGACGACGATGTCCTTACCCGGGTTGATCCCGCTGCCGCACCAGGGGCAACTGGTGAGCTGGTGCGGGGAGCCCACCCCCCGATTCGCGCGGCCCCGCCGCCGCTGGTCCAGCCAGTCGCTGGCGTCCTGAGTGCGGTTGGGGGTGACCCGACCGCCGACCCACAGCCCGACCCGGATCGGCGTCTCACCCCAGGTGTGCGGGGCGGCACGGCGCAGGGTCTCCGCCGCGCAGATCAGGGTGGCGGCCCGCTCGAACTGCTGGATCGTGAGCAGGCGCAGGGTGTAGCGCATGAGCACAGCCAGCCCGTCCCGGCTGGTCAGCCCGCCGTGCTCCGGCTGCCGGCGACGCACCGCGATGGTGAAGGCGGTGAGGCCGAGGTACGCCTCGGTCTTGCCGCCACCGGTGGGAAACCAGAGCAGGTCGGTGACGGCGACGCCGGGGTCGTCGCTGCGCTCCGCGTGCCCGGGGTCGGCGAGCGCCGGCAGGTTGAGCAGCACGAACGCCAGCTGGAACGGACGCCACCGGTGGTTTTTCGGCTTGTCGGCGGCCTCTACCGCCCGCTCCAGCGGCATCCTCGGGTCGTCCCGCCGCCGGGCGGCGGCCACGGTGTGCACACGTTGCAGGTACATCGCCCGGTTGGCGAAGCCGAACGCCTCCCGGGCCATCTCGTCCGTGGCGAGCAGCCTGATGCCGGCTTCGATTCGGTCGGCCGCCGTCCGGGCGTCGCTAAGCGCTTCCCGTACCTGCGGCAGGTACGCGTGGAGCCGGCGCGCCGGGTCGCCGGCGGTCGCCTCGTTCCGGTCGATCCACGCTCGGTAGCCGGCGACGAGGGGCGACAGCGCCGCTGTCAGCACCTCGGCCGGACCGGCTGCCAGCTCGGCGAGCCGCTTCATGTCCAGCTCCACGTCGGCCAGCTCGGGCAGGTCGGCGTCCCGCTCGCTGCTGGGCACGTCAGTGTGCGGCAGCGCGTGGATCGGGACGGTCGCGGTGTGTATCTCATGGGCGTGCAGGGGATCGGTGGCGGCCGGCTCGGCGGCGACGGCCGTGCCGTGCCCCACCGCGAACTCCGGGTGGAAGCGGTAGGCCATCGCCAGCCGGTGGCGCTCCGCCTGGTCGGAGGCGTCGCCGCCGGTGATCTGCTCGGGCCGGGGCAGGAAGACGGGGATGTCGTCGTCGGGCCCGGTCGCGCTCAGCTTCACCTGGAAGATCCACCGCTGTGGCTCTCGCGGCGACGTGCTGCGCTCCCGGTTCTCCAGGAAGAGGGAGACCAGCCACTCCGCGCCGAGACGACGCACTCGGCCCCGCACCACCACCTTCGGCTGTGCGGGGTCTACCGGCCGTGCCTTGATCGGCCCCTCGCGCAGGGGAACGTTGACCGTGCCGCCGCGCTGGTGCCGCCGCCAAACCTGCTCCCCAGCCCGCTCCTCGAGCATCGACTTGCCGGTGTCGTAACTGCCCCAGACGGCGGTGACGCGCAGCGCGGCAACCGACGCCGGCACGGTCGCGGTGAAGCCGAGCGCGGAAGGGGCCAGGCTCGGCGCGCTCGGCGCGCTCGGCTCGGCGCCCCCCTCCACCGGGTCCGACGCGGTGGCATCGGTGACCGTGTCCTGATCGGACGGGTCGATCGACTCGCCGTTAGGCGCTAGCCGGCCGAGAATGTAGCGGTCCAGCGGATTCTCTCTTTTGGTGGGAAACTCCTCCGCGGGGCCGCCGAGTGGCCCGAGTAGATCGTCCAGGACCAGCCGTTGCAGCTCGTCGCGGATCGCCCGCTCATCTGGCACGGCGAGCACACCCTCCCCACCCACGGAAGTGACTCTAGCGTTTCCATACGACAGTGAAAGAGGCCGTTTGGACAGCGACCGTCCGAGCGGGTCAATCCGTTAGGCTACTGCGGGTCATTCATGCGGTGTTTCCCGTAGGGCAGGCACCGAGGCGGATCGAGGTGGCGAGATTTCCGAGCTGGTGACAGAGATCCTGGAGGAGCGGGACTCGCTCGGTCAACCGACCGGCATCGAGGCCGACGACGCTCCGGACGCCAGGGCGGATCAGCCGATCGACTCGATCCGCACTCCTTTCGATCCGGAGCGGATCGATGTGGTCACCCGTAACACCACCGTCGACCTGCTGCTGTCCCGCATCCGCACCGGCCGCATCGACCTGCAACCGGACTTCCAGCGCCAGGCCGGCATCTGGAAGGCGATGGCCAAGAGTCGGCTCATCGAGTCGCTGCTGTTGCGGATTCCGTTGCCCACCTTCTACGCCGCCGAAGGCGAGGACGAAACCTGGGCCATGGTGGACGGCATCCAGCGCCTGACCACGATCGCCCAGTTCATCGAGCCGGAGGCGGTGGGTTCGGAGCCGCTCCGGCTGGTCAATCTCGAATACCTTGGTGACGAATACAACGGCAAGACGTTCGACGACCTCCCCGGGCGGTTGCAGACCCGGTTGCGGGAGACGGAGCTCATCGTCCACCTCATCCGCCGGGGCACCCCGGAGGAGGTCAAGTTCAACATCTTCGCCCGGATCAACACGGGCGGGTTGCCGCTTTCCCGGCAGGAGTTGCGGCACGCCCTGATCCCGGGCAAGGGGCGTGAGATTCTCCGCGACTGGGCCGAGTCGGATGTCTTCCGCTCCGCGACGGGCGACAGCGTGCGCAGCGAGCGAATGGTCGATCGGGAGATGATCCTCCGCTTCATCGCCTTCCGGCTGACCGACCCGTACACCTACGACCACGACGACTTCGACCGGTTCCTACGGGAGTCGATGCGTACCTTGAACATGCTCGCCGACAACAAGGTCGAGCGGCTGTGGGCGGAGTTCGGCACGGCCATGATCGCTGCGAAGTCCATCTTCGGTGCGTACGCGTTCCGCAAGCGCGACCGCGACGGCGGCGCGCGGCGAATGCCGATCAACAAGGCGCTGTTCGAGACGATCTCGGTGAACCTCGCCGAGATCGGCGGGCCAGGCATGGCGACGCTCATGAAGCGGCACCGGCGGGTGGAGAAGGAGTTCATCGACCTGATGTCCGACGTCGACTTCCAGGCAGCCATCTCGCAGGGCACGGGCGACCCAGGCAAGGTGCGCCTCCGCTTCGAGATCATTCGGGAGATCTTCGAGTCGGTGGTGGGCCGATGATCGAGCGGCTGAGGCTGGAGAATTTCAAGGCGTTCCGGCACATGGACCTGCCCTTGGCGCCGTTCACGCTGCTCAGCGGCGTGAACGCGGCGGGCAAGAGCACCACTATGCAGGCGTTGGCGTTGCTGCGGCAGTCGTACGACGCGGGCGTGCTCGATCACAAGGGTGGGCTGCTGCTCAACGGCGAGCTCGTTGAGCTGGGCGTCGGGCAGGACGTGCTGCACGAGAACTACGCCGACGGAGGCAGCAAAGGCCCCGTTCCCATTACCATCGCCGCCACGATCAACGGTGTCGAGTGCCGCTGGCGGGTGGAGTACCGGGCGGCGGAGGACCGTGAGGCCGACCTGCTCAAGGTGCCGCGATCGTTGCGTCCCTCCGATCTTCCCGAGCCTGACCGGTCGGGTTTGTTCGGGGCGGGGTTCCAATACCTGCGGGCCGACCGGATCGTGCCTGCCGTGACGTATCCGAAGTCGTTCGAGATGGCGGTGCGCAGGAGCTTCCTGGGGGTACGAGGAGAGCACACGGTCAACTTCCTGCGGGCCCACCAGGAGGACCGGGTGGAGTCCGAGGCACTGCGGCATCCCGCGGCGAAGTCGACCGGCCTGCTGGATCAGACCGAGGCGTGGCTGCGGGAGATTTGCCCCGGTGTGAACCTGAGGGCGGAGGATCTGCGCGGCACGGACATGGTGCGGCTGAGCTACGGCTTCGGTGGCACCGCCGGCATCAAGTCGTCCAACGTCCGCTACCGGCCCACCAACGTCGGGTTCGGCCTGACCTATGCGTTGCCGATCATCGTGGCCTGCCTTTCGACGGGGCCGGACCGGTTGGTGCTGCTCGAAAATCCGGAGGCGCACCTGCACCCTCGTGGACAGACGATGGTGGCCCGGCTCGCGTGTCGCGCCGTCGCGGCCGGCGCGCAGATGATAATCGAGAGCCACAGTGATCATGTGCTCAATGGGCTGCGGCTTGCCGTCAAGGACGGGGTGTTGACGCCGAATCACGTGGCGTTGCATTATTTCGACCGGACCGACGACGGTGAGATCGAGGTCAGCTCTCCCGAGATTGATCCCGACGGCATGTTGTCGCAATGGCCCAGGGGATTCTTCGACGAGTGGGACAGCGCACTTGATCGTCTTCTCGACTGACGAGGAGTGGCTCTTGTCCTTGCTGTTGGTGCTGAACGAGCTTTCGTACCGGGAAACCAAAGCACGACGCGAGGAAATCTCAGATTCATTGCACCGTCTCGTGGGATTACTGCGGGGTGTTCGCCGGAGCCGTACCGACGTCGCGCTGGTCACCGAACGTCGGTTCTTCGATCTCGATCTGGGCGACGACTACTCCGTCCGCGAGTGGGCCGGTGATGGGCGTAACCGCGATTCGCTGCGTTACCTCCAGGGCATGCGCCAACGCGCACCGTTCCGGGACGTGGCCCCGACGGAGCTGCGCGACGGGACGGAATACTTCCACGAGGACCGGGCGGCCGAGGGCCTGGGCACCGCGTACCAGGTGGGTGGACTGGCGGTGAGCCTGCCGCTGGGACAAATGTGGGAGGAGACGCTGCTGCGGCTCATCGAGCGTGGCCTCGCCGAGGACGACGCGGGCAGCGTCGCGCTCACCGAGACCGAGGTTGAGGTACGCCACGCCTCCCGGCCGGAGCACGTCGACGAGCATCAGCGGTGGCTCTGCGAATCCGAGCTGACCCGGATCCACACCGGGGCCGAGTTGTGGGCGGCGCGGGAGGACATCTTTCCGCACCTCCGTTTCCTGCCCCGCGTGGCCGACGACCTGCTCGGGCTCGTGCCGGCCTGGCTGCGCCCGGTCAAGGATCGGCTCGCCGAGCTGGAGTTGGCGACCGCCGAGTGGGCACCGAGCAGCGAGGCGAGCCCGCGGTGGCGAAGCAGGGTCACCCCGGAGAGCGAGACGCGCAAGGCGCTGTGCCACTTCCCCGACACCGACGGTGCGACCCGACTCTTCGACCTGCACGCGCGGTTCACCCCCGGGGCGGGGCGGCTGCACTTCCGCCTGGACGGGGCGCGACAGCAGCTCGTCATCGCCTACATCGGAGCCAAGCTCGGCTGGCGCCGGGTTTAGCCGCCTGCGTCGAGGTGCGGTTCGTCGGCGGCGCGGTGGACGTCTGCGACACCAAGGACCGCGGCGGCCCGACGCGTCACCTCTGACGGGCGCTCCTGGGCGGGCTTCGTGGCCGGGCTCAAGGCCGACTCGGCGCGTTAGGGCGCGTCCTCCTCGACCAGCACCCACACCTGCTTGAGGGGCAGTTCGGCGCGGACCTCGTCCGGAAGGCGAAGGTAGTTTCGGCACACCGCGTCGATGAGGTCGTCGGCGTCCCAGACACGGATGCGGAAGTGCTGGTTGATTAGCTGCGCGCGGGCGTTCCCGTTGAGGCCACCCCACGCCACGAGCAGTGCCTGGTCCGCGCCGTGGGCGCCCAACGCCCCCTGTAGCTTTTGCACCACGTCGACACCGACGGGGTTGGCATCGCTCTTGACCTGAACCACCAGCCGGGGGCTGTCGAGGCCCAAAGGCCCTCGGCCGGCGAAGACATCCACCCCGCCGTCGCCGGATGCCTTCGTCACCGTGCACACGAAGCCCTCCGCGTCGAGCACGGCAGCGACAAGGTGTTCGAGTTTGTGCCCGGCGTAGCGCTCGATCACCGCGCTCGTGATGCGGTCGCGCGCATACCGCTCAACATCGACAGCCACTGTGGTGTCGGCTTCCACATCGCCCGCTTGCGGCACGTCGGAAGCCACTGACGCGGATTTGCCGTGGGCAGGCCGAGCACCGGGGTCGTGGCCCGACTCCAACACCTGGGTCATTCGCCATGCACCGTCGTTGCGGCTCACCTCACAGATGGTGAGAAACGCACCGAGCGTGTACAGCAGGTCCTGCTTGATCGCGGTCCTGGGAACATCGGTGCGCAACCATTCCACGGGGCGAACGTGGCGCCGATCCGGGTCCGGATCGGGCAGGTAATTGTAACCACCTGTCACCCTGCCGATGGCGATCTGGCCAGACGTCTTCATCGGCATCACCACGACATCGCCCACCGCGATGCGCTCCCGTAGTGCCCACAACTGGCCGGCATAATTGGCTACCAGGCCTGCCCCGGCGTCGGGGAACCCAACCCGGACAAGATCGGCCACGGCATCCCGAGCGGTGGCTTTCGATAGGTCCGTGACCTCTCTGAATCCGCCGCCAGCGACCTGGCTGTCGAGGGCCCAGTTCTCGCGCTCTCCGTGACGGCCCGCTCGCACGATCCAAACCCGTGGGGTCGCCGCAGTCATCGATGCTCCTTTTCGCGCTGTGCCGGCTCAAGCCGGTCTCGAACTGTGCCGCCCTTCGCGCCTGGCGGCGCTCAGAAGAGGGCGTCGGGGAGAGGGAAGAGGCCGTCGTCCAGTGCGGGCTCCGACGATGCCGAGGGCTCGGGGGATCGAGGGCGCGGCACGGTTCTGGTCTTCTTCCGGGGTGTCCGCCGGATGCCGTTTCGCAGCCGGTGTAGCTCCTCTTCCCGGTGGCGCTGGTGGTTGAGTTCGAGCAGCAGGTCCAGGATGTCGACCTGGGCGGACGGGTCGATGGTGTACCGGACGCCCTGTCGGGTCTGGTGGAACCCATGCCCGAGCGGCACGTTGAAGCCGTACGCCTCGGCCACCGCCTCGTCGATCTCGACGTGGATCTCCCGCAGGCGGCGGATGTCGGCGCTGGTCACCTGCTCGTCGTGGATCAGGTTGTAGAGCTTCGTCAGCCCCAGCTCCCGCCCCAGCATCACCGATCGCCGGTACGAGTCCAGCTCTGCCCCGACCCGCGCCATCCGTTCGGTCGACTCGGGCTGCGGGAAGGTCTCGAACCCGTCCGATGGCGTGTAACGAGGGTCGGATCGAAGACTCGATTCGCCCTTCGTCGTCCACCACGCGAAGTGGACGTTGCTGGAGAGCGCGGCGAGGTTCTCCGCCCGATTGGTGGCGAAAACACCGAGCATGTGGGAGAAGACCTGTCCCGTCGGCACGAACACCGGCAGCCCGGTCTTGCTGACAAGCGCGATGACGAGCACACGGTCGAGCCCATTGATCGCCTTCTGCATCGCGGGCCGCTTCTCGCCGAACTGCCACCAGTAGTCGCGGTATACCTTCCGGTTGTTCTTCTCCCGGAACGGCTTCACCTCGCGCTTCACGATTTTGAAGCAGTCGGGGTATTCCTGGGCGTGTTCGAGGGTCCAGTCGTGAAAGTTGACGACCCAGCGGCTGGCCGAGCAGTCGGGGCGGCCGTTCAGGTCCTCGCCGTTGAGGTAAGGAAAAAGCACGTCCTTGTTGCGCGTGTCCTTCACGATCAACGCCTGCGCCTGCTCCGGATCCAGCAGGAAGCCCTTGCCGACAAGGTTGGCTCCCTGGAACGACTGGTCGGCGTTGGCAGCCAGGCGGTGCGGCTTTCCGGTGACCCGGGAGCGGGCGTCCAACGACGGCGTGATGCCGGGCACTGGGCGGCCGTCGAGGATCGGCTGCTCGCCCTCGGCGGCGTGGCCGACCCAGAGCAGCGACACCTCCAGAGAGGCGGTGCCCGGCCAGGGCTGCGACTTGTTCGCCCGGTACACCGTCCAGCCCATGTCGAGCACCTGGTCAAGCCCGACCTCGCGGGTGTCGCCCTGGGCGATCGTGTTGGTGGCGATGATGCCCACCCGGCCCCGGCCGGTGACGCTGAGATTGCGCAGCAGGAAGTAGGAGCACAGGTCGGCGCTGCCGCGCTTGCCCCGGCCGATCCGCTCGACCAGGTACTCGCGCACGTCCGGCCCAATCGCCCCCGTGAGGCGCTGGCCGCCGACGAACGGCGGGTTGCCGATCACCGCGTCGAAGCCGCCCCGGTTGACTACCTCGGGAAACTCTAGCGGCCAGTGCAGCGGCCGGACCGGCTCCGGCCGGGAGCCGCGCAGCCACTCCACCACCGTCATGGCGACCTGCCGCTCCAGCTCCGAGTCGCCCGGCCGGTCGAGCAGGTCGTGCACCTCGTCGCTGATGCCGAGCAGGCGGTCGTCGTACTTCCTGTCGGGGTCGTCGGTGTCGTCCTGCGGGTCCCACGGGCGGCTCTGAGGGCGGACGGCGGTGGCGAGCGCCGCGCCCACCACCGCGTCGGCGGCCAGCCGCAGGCCCCGGCCCAGGTGCTCGACCTCGTCGAGCTTCGCGGCCTTGTCGGCGGCGTCCCGGGTGTCCTCCACCACGGTCGCGCCGATCGACTCGCGCAGCTCGGTCATCTCCTCCACGGTCCGGTGCAGCCGGTCGACCAGGTCGCCGAAGAAGCGGCTGTGCTGGAAGCGGCCCACCTCCGGGTCAAGGTGGAACGCGGTGAGCTGGTCGAGCGAGGTGAGCCCGACCAGGGAATCGCCGTGCCGCAGGGCGTGGTCGAGGAAGCCGAACGGCCTGCCCTTGGCCAGGGTCACCAGCCACAGCGACAGCTTCGCCAGCTCCACGGCCATGTCGTCGCGGTCCACCCCGAACAGGCAGCGGGCGGCGACCAGCCGGCGGGCCGCGAGCAGCAGGTCCTCCCGGTCCGGGTTGCCGTTGGCCAGCTCGGAGAGCGCGGCGGGGAGCCCGTCGCGCTGCCAGGCCCGCACCACCACCTCGGCGAGATAGCGGCAGGCCGCCACCAGGAACGCCCCGGAGCCCATCGCCGGGTCGAGCACCCTCAGCCGCAGCAGCTCGTCGGCGGTCTTCGCCCGCCACACCCCCTCGTCGGTGACGCCCTGCGCCGGGCCGGGGGCGAAGCAGAGCGGGGCGAGGGTGTGCCGGACCACCTCGTCGGCCAGCTCGCGCGGGGTGTAGTGGGTGCCCGTGTTGCGCCGGTCGTCGACCTGGGTGAACAGCACCGAGTCGGCCGGAAAGACCGTGGGCAGGCCGCGCAGGTCGGTGCGGAGCAGCCCCCAGTACGGGCGTACCCGATCGGCCAGGTCGGCGTCGTTGTCGCAGGCCGCATGCAGCGCGGCGCGCTGGTGCGGCGCGGGCGTCCGCGCCAGGGCGGCGTCCGCCTGCCGGGCGGTCAGGCCGCAGCGGTCGACCAGCCACGCGCGCAGCTCCGCCTCGCCCCGCGCGGTCACGGCCTCCAGCTCGGCCAGCGGCAGCTCCGGCTCCCGCCTGCCGAGCAGACCGACGTACGGCTCCCGTACCCGCATGCAGGAGAACTCCAGCAGGCCCTCGTAGACGTGCCCGAGCTGCTCCACGCCGAGGCTGGAGTAGCTGAGCTGTTCGGCCGCCCGACCCCGATGCCGGAGCACCAGCAGGGCGTCTAGCATCTCGAACACCACCCGGTCGGTGACCGCCGCGTCGGCCAGCCACGGGAACCGCCGCAGATCGAACAGCGACCCGCCGTGGGCGGGAATGCGCAGGTCGGGGTGCTCGCAGCCGTCGTGCACCGCGGCGAAGAGGGCCAGCAGCCGGGGCCATGCGGCGGTACGCCGGTCGCCCACCTCCTCGCCGTGCAGATCCCGCACCACGCCGAGCTGGCCGTGCAGGGTGGACGCCGCGTACGCCTGCGCGTACAGCGGGTCGGCCACCGGCAGCAGCCGCTGCTCCTCGGCGTACAGCAGGAAGACCAGCCGCATGAGCACGGTCAGCGCGCCCCGGTAGATGTCCCGGTCGCTGACCTTGCCGAGCAGCATCCCCTCGGACTCCCGGTCCAGCCGGGCCAGCTCGCCCACGAAGAGCTCCACCGCCCGACGCACCTGGTCGCCGAGCGTGGTGGTGATCTGGGCGAACGCCTCCGCGCTGCGGGCGAACAGCCCGGCGAGGCTGGTCGACGGGCGGCCGTCGGCGTCGGTCGGCGGCAGGAGCACCCGGGACGCGGTGAGCAGCGTGGCGAAGGCCCGCAGCAGCACGGGCTCCTCCAGCCACAGGTCGGCGTCGAAGACGCCCACCCCGGTGGCCTCGCTGCGGCGGGCGTGCACCAGCGCCCAGTGCTGCCCGTTGGTCACCAGGGCCACCGGCACGTCGGCGTCCCGGCACATCTGCGCGGCCTGCTCGGTCGGGGCCGGCCGGCTGCCCCGGGCGGCGGTGAGCGAGGTGCCGAAGGGCAGGCGGTGCACGTGCAGCCGGGCAGCCCGCCCGCCGCCGGGCCGCGGGCCGGACAGCACTACGTCCGGTCGGAAGCCGTCACCACCGGCCTCGGCGACCCCCGCGTCGCGGGCGCTGTCCGGATAGCCCAGCAGCTCGCCGAGGATCAGCTCGACCCAGGCTGGACCGAGCAGGTCGGGGGCCTCCCGCACCTCCGCCCAACCCCGGCGGACGCGGTCGCGGACCTCCTCGGGCACGGTGTCCAGCCCGTGCGGCAGCGCCTCGACCAGCACCGGCACGGTCAGGAAGGGGCCCTCGGGGCGCAGCAGGCCCAGCCACTCGGCGTGCTGCTCGTCGATCCGCTGCGCGGGCGGTCGGGGCGGGCGGCCAGCCGCGCGGCCGGCCGCCCCGGCACCGGTCCGGCCGGACGTGCCTCGGGACTGGCGGGGGACGGCGGGCATCAGCGGTCACCTCGGGCCAGGGACACGGGGGCCAGGAACGTGACGGCGGCCGGGAACCAGCGGGGCGTCGGGTCGGCGTAGCGGCGGCGCAGGGCCTCGGTCTCCCGCTCGCGCTGCGCCGGGATGTCGCGCAGCCGGGCGTACAGCGCGTCTCGGTCGGCGTGCAACTGCTCCCGCTCGACGGCGAAGAGGGTTGGCTGCTCCCAGTGCGGCTCGTCGGCGAGCTTGCTCTCAATCGAGGCCGCCAGCTCGGTCAGGACGGTGTCGATCGCCGCGACCTCCTCCGCGCAGCGCCGGGCGAGCAGCCCGTGCAGGCTGCGGGCGCGCTGGTCGGCGCGGTTGCCCAGGGCGCGGGCCAGCGGCTCGTGCAGCCGCGGCCACAACTCGGTCAGGCTCTGCCGCACCCGCTCGGCGGGCACCTCGTCGGTGGCGGCGGCGAGCAGCGCCTCCAACTCCTCCTGGCGCGCGCGGGTGAGCCGGCCACCCTCGATCGGGCCACCGGCGACGACGATCTCCTCGTGCAGCCGGGTGCCCTCCGCCCCGGTGATCACCACCCGGCCGTGGGCCACCAGCGCCGGTGTGCGCAGCAGGTCGCCGGGAACCACCCGGGCGGTGACCCGGCTGAGCCGCGCGCCACCGGCGCCGGCGCCGGCCCGAGCCTGGGCCCACAGCTCGGCGCGGAGCAGGCGCAGGCACATCTGCACCAGCTGGTGCCCGAGGTGCAGCAGCACCACGTCGGTGCGCCCCACCACCGCGTCCGGATCGAAGGTGACCGGCCGCTCGACGCCCGTGACCGAATGCAGCAGCCCGTCGTTGCGGGCGGCGGCCCACGCACCGGGCAACTCAGGCAGCCGGAACCAGCGGCCGGACGCGTCGGGCGGAGCCGGCGCGTCGATGAGGTCCCGGCGGTGGGCCAGGCGCAGCCCGGTGCGGACCACCCGCTCCACCGTGGCGGGGGTGAGATTCAGCGCGGCCCGGCTGCCCTTCAACGCCTCGGTGAGCCGGTGCAGGTCCCGGGCCAGGTCACGCTCCACCCGCAGCCGGGCACGGCTGGCACGCCGGTCGATCTCGGCGTCGGTGACCTGCCAGTCGGTCCGCCGGCCCGTCATCTTCTGCTCGATCTGGGCGGCGATCACATCACCGGCGCTGCCCAGGTCGGTGCGGATCGCCTCGACCTTCTCCACCGCCAGCCGCAGAAACGCCAGCTCGTCCTCCAGCGAGCCGGTGGCGTAGTCGACCCCCCGCCAGCCGGCCGGCACGAAGTGCAGCACCTCGACGCGGGCGGCGCGCTGGCCGCGCCGGTCGATCCGCCCGTTGCGCTGCTCCAGGCGGTTGGGATTCCAGGGAATCTCCCAGTGCAGCAGGCGGTGACAGTGCCGTTGCAGGTTGATGCCCTCGCTGGCGGCGTCGGTGGCGAGCAGGACGCGCACCGGGTCGAGGTCGGGGTGCTCGGTGAAGACGTTCTTGACGCGCTCCCGCTCCTCCGGGTCCTGGCCGCCGTGCAGCAGGGCGATCCGCTCCGCCGGGTAACCCGCGCCGATCAGCCGGTCGTGCAGCCAGCGTTGGGTGTCGCGGTACTCGGTGAAGATGATGACGCGCTCGGGCTGCCACTCGCCGCCGGGCCGCACGATCGGGTCCAGCCAGCGGCGCAGCGCGGCGAACTTGGCGTCCGGCCGGTCCTCCGCCGCGCGGGCCCAGGTGCGCAGCTCCTCCAGGATGGCGCGCTCCTCGGCCGACAGCGGCGCCGCGTAGTGCCGAACCGTGGTCAGGGCGTCCGCCTCGGCGGTGCCGTACGCGTCGTCGTCCTCGGCCGTCTCCGCCAGCCGGTCGATCACCGGTTGCAGGACCTTCTCCTCGGCGGCCCGCTCCGCCGCACCCGCCGGGCGGACGGCGTCGTCCCGGGCGGTCATGGTCGCCAGGTGGGTGTCGACTGTCTCCGCGAACGCCTTCGGCGAAGAGAAGAGCCGCCGCTTGAGCAGGGTCGTGACGAAGTCGGCGGCGATCTCGCCGGCCCGGCCGTCGGCGCGCGCCCGGCGGCTGGCCGCGTATCGGTTGAGCAGCTCGTGGGCGTGCCGCTCGGCGGACGGGTGGTCGACCTCCAAATAGTCGAGGTGGCGCACCGGGAAGCGGGGGGTGCCGTCCCACCTCGGCGGCAGCTCGCTCTTGAGCCGGCGCACCATCACCCGGGCCAACTGCTCGTCGCTCGGCTTGACGCCTCGGGCGAACCGCTGGTCGTCGAGCAGCTCCAGCAGCGCTGTGAACGACTCGGTGAAGCCGTTGTGCGGAGTGGCGGAGAGGAAGAGCCGGTGCTCGCAGTGCGGGGCGAGGGCACGGATCGCCCGGGTGCGCTGCGAGTCGACGGCGTACCGGCCCCGGCCGGACGGCGCGCACGTGTGCACCTCGTCCACCACGAGCAGGTCAAACGCGCGCGGGTAGCGGGGCGCGGCCGGCAGCACCTCGCGCAGCAGCCGCAACGGCCGGTCCCGCTTGAGCCAGTCGACGCTGACGATGAGCCGCGGGTAGTGTGTCCACGGGTTGGCGTAGAGGCCGCGGGAGCGGCGTAGCTCCCGCAACAGGGTCGCGTCGACGATGCGGAAGTCGAGGCCGAACTTGTCGCGCATCTCGTCGCGCCACTGCCGGGTCAACCCCGCCGGGCAGACGATCATCATCGTACGGGCGCGGTGGCGCAGCATCAGCTCCTGCATCACCAGGCCGGCCTCGATGGTCTTGCCGAGCCCGACGTCGTCGGCGATCAGCAGGTTGGTGCGAGGCATCGAGAGCGCCCGCACCACCGGATCGAGCTGGTAGTCGTCGATCTCGACGCCGGAACGGAACGGCGCCTGCAAGGCCGTCCGGTCGGCCGAGGCGATGGCGCCCCAGCGGACGGCGTCGAGGAAGGCGTCCAACTGCGCGGGGTCGTCGAAGCCGCGCCGCGGGTCTGGCAGCGTCGTGGTGTCGTGTACCAGCCGTCCGGGCTCCAGTTCCCAGACCACCCGCAACTCCTCGTCGCGGGCGTCGTCCTCGATGCTGACCAGGGTGACGAGGCGCGGGGCCTTGGCGGTGAAGACGTGGGGGTCGCCGCTGGCCACCTCGCTGTTGTGCACGTCGGCGACGACCCAGCGGCGGTTGCGTACCGTGACGAGCTGCCCTGGGGCCGGCGGCGCGTCCGTGGTCGTGGTCATCCGGGTGCTCCTCCGACCGTCCTCTGTGGGCGTCGCCAATATGGGTGGATGCTCCATACGGCAGGGGCCAAGACTAGACGAACCTCCACTTTGGATGCGAACGCGCAGGGCATGCGCCGATCGCGATTAGTCGCTAATGGATGATCGATCGGATAGCCGACAGACATAGCTACGCAGACCGTTGCCTCCGTAACCTGATCGGCGCTGTGCGCGACGAAGGAGGCTGGGTGTCTGACGTCCTTGTCCGGATCGAGTTCACGACGATCGCCGACGACGACGAGTTCGTCCTCGATCAGCTCACCGAGGAGCTGGCCGACGACCTGCGCGACATCGGCGAGGTGCGGCGGTTGGAACGACCGGTCACCGACCCGGACGCCAAGGGCGCCGGCGAGCTGGTGCTCGGGACGGTGACGGTGCTCGCCGGTGCCGACCCCGGCTACGTTCAGGCGCTGGTCGACGTGGTGCTGGCCTTCCTGCAACGCAACGCCGGTCGGCGGGTGCACCTGCGGGTCGGTGACATCGAGCTGACTATCGACCGGGCCACCCGCGCCCAGACCGACGAGCTGATCAGGACGGTGCAGGCCGCAATCGACAAGGCAGGTAACTGATGGGGCGGCACGCCCTGCTGCTCGGAACGACGACCTGCCACGCCGACCGAGAGCTGCAACCCCTTCCCTCCGTACGTCAAGACGTGGCACAGCTCAAGGCGCTGCTGGACGGCGCGGGCGAGTTCGACACCGTGCGCCCCGAGCTGGACCTGCCGGTGGCGCACCTGCGGCAGGTCGTCGAGGAGTTCTACGGCGCCCGGCGCCGGGGTGACCTCGCGTTGCTCTACTACTCCGGGCACGGGGTGCTGCACGACGACCGGCAGTCCCTGTTCCTCGCAGCGACCGACACGGTGTGCGGGCAGTTGCACGCGACCGCGTTCGACATGGACGGCATGCTGCGGCACCTGCTCAACATCACCAGTGCCAGCCAGAAGGTCGTTCTGCTGGACTGCTGCTACTCCGGGGCGTTTACGGCCCGGCACCGGTTTCGGGGTGGGGTTCGCGAGGAGCCCCGGCGGGCCAGGCGGGAGCGCGGCACCTTCACGCTGGCCTCCAGCGACCACATGAAGGCGTCGAAGGCGCAGGGCCCCGACCGGCCGTCGGTCTTCACGGAGGTGCTGCTCGCCGGCCTCAGCGGCGCGGCGCGGGGCGTGTCGGACGACGGCTGGATCACCACCAACGACCTGTCCCGGTACGCCCTGACCGAGATGGCCCGCCGCCGCCAGCACGGCCCGCTCGAGTCGAGCGAGGGCGTCACCGAACCGATCAGGTTGGTGACGGTGCCC
The DNA here is from genome assembly GCF_039871625.1 of Micromonospora sp. B11E3. Taxonomy (NCBI): domain Bacteria; kingdom Bacillati; phylum Actinomycetota; class Actinomycetes; order Micromonosporales; family Micromonosporaceae; genus Micromonospora; species Micromonospora sp. B11E3. The sequence continues at coordinate 51,482 of NZ_JBDPMC010000025.1, forward strand.
GGCTCCCCGGCCGCGGCCCGACAGGCCACGGTCACCATGGCGCCCCCGGCGGACGAGGCCCCGTTCGATGCCGACCAGTGGCGTCGGCTGATCACGTACTACGTCAACTGCATGCGGCGGTCCACCGTGTTGCAGTCGTTCATCGACCCCAAGGCGACCACGACGTACGTCGCCGCCCCGGCCGGGGCCGAGGGCGTCTTCACCTCGGGTGCCCCCGTCACGCTGAACGGTGCGGCTGCCCGGCTCGCCGAGCGAGCCCGCACCGACGGACGGGAGTTGCAGTACGGCTATCCGGTCGTTGCCGTCCGGCCCCATCGCCAGCAGTCGCTGCGGCTCGCACCGCTGCTGGTGTGCGACGTCACCGTCGGCGTGGACAACGTGCTGCACGCCGCTGCGCCCCGCCCCGCCCCGGCGCTCGTCGACCTGTTCCAGCTCTCCGAGGTCGAGGCCGACGAGCTGGGGCAGCGGGTCGAGCAGGTGTTCACCCCCGGGGACCCCGACGCCCTCGTCGCCACCGTGGACGTGCTGATGAAGACGTTCGGGCTGAACCCGGTGGTCGAGCTCGACACGAGGCAGCTCGTCGGCACCATCCGGCCCGGGCCGCGCGACGGGGTGCAGAACGCGGCGATGCTGTACTCCGTGGACACCGGCGACGCGCCGCAGCGACAGCTCGTCGACGACCTGCGCGCGATGGTCAGGAACCCGCAGCTCATCGAGCGGACGGCGCTGGGCGCGCTGGCGGCCCGCCCGGGTGAGGCGTCGCCGAAGCCGATCGTGACGGTCGCGCTGAGCGCCGCGAACGAGGCGCAGGAGGAGATCATCCAGGCGGCGATGTCGCAGCGGCTGACCGTCGCCCAGGGGCCTCCGGGCACCGGCAAGAGTCAGCTGGTCACCGCCCTGCTGGCGACCGCCACCGCCGCCGGCCAGAGCGTGCTGATTGGCTCTACCAGCAACCAGGCGGTGGACTCGGTGCTCGGCCGGGTCGCCGAGCTGGTCGGGCCGGGACTGCTGCTGCGTACCGGCAACAAGGAGCATCGCCAGCAGGAGCCGAAGCACCTCGCGGACATCCTCGCCGCCTATCCGTCGACGGGGCGGGGCGCCCTGCCGGACGACCGTACCCCGCTGCACGAGCTGCGTCTGCTCGGCGACGAGCTTGGTGACCTCCGCGCGGCGCTGGACGAGCGGCGGCTGCTCGAACGTGACCTCGCCGAGCTGGCCGTCGAGCGTGACGAGGCCCGTGAGGTCGGCGTGCCCCCGCTACCGAGCGACGAGGCGGCGCTGAGGCGGCTCGTCCACCTGACCGACCGTGCGCTGGTCAGCCGGTGGCTCGGGTGGTGGTACCGGTGGCGGCTGCGGTCGTACCAGATCGGCGACCGGAAGGCGGTCGAGGCGCTGGCCGGACGGGCGGCGATCGAGCTGCGCTGGCGGGAGCGGCGAGGCCGCCTTGCGGCGCTGCCCGACGCCGATGCGTCGTGGCGGCGGCTCGTCGAGCTGGTCAACGCTGAGCGCCCCGCCCGCAGCGTCGAGCTGCTGCGGGCGCAGATCGCCCAGCGGGTCGCCGTGGGCGCGCGCCTGTTGCAGGACCGGGCCGACGAGATGGCCAAGCCGCAGCCGAACACCTGGTTGCACTTCCCCGAGTTGCTGCGGGTGCTGCCGGGCTGGGCGGTGACCGCGCTGTCCGCCCGGCGGCTACGGCCGAGCCCAGCGATGTATGACCTCGTGGTGATCGACGAGGCGGCGCAGTGCGCCATCCCCGATGTCCTGCCCATGCTCTACCGCGCCAAACGGGCGCTGCTGATCGGGGACCCACGGCAGCTCGCGCCCGTTGTGCCCCTGCCGGAGGCCGACGACGTCGCCGAGCGCAGCCGCGCCGGCCTGAGCGGCGAGTGGCTTGGCGACCGTCGGCTGACCTACACCGGGCACTCGGCGTACGAGGCGTTTGCCGCCGCCGCAGGCGCGACATACCTGCTCGACGAGCACTACCGGTGCCACCCAGACATCATCGCGGTGCCGAACCGGGAGCTCTACCAGGGCCGACTCGCGGTGCTCACCGACCCGGCCCGGTTGGCCGCCCCGGCCGAGCCGGCCGTGCGCTGGCGGGACGTCTCCGGACAGTTCAGCCGGGGCACGAGCGGCTCCGGCGGGTACAACCAGGTCGAGATCGACGCCGTCGTCGCCGAGGTGACGCACCTGCGCGCGGCCCACCCCGACGCCTCGATCGGTGTGGTCACGCCGCTCGCCGCGCACCAGCGCCGCCTGGCCGGGGCCCTGCGCGCCGCCGCCCTCACCGACAACCTGCTCTGCGCGACCATCCACAAGTTCCAGGGCAGCGAGCGGGACATCATGGTCGTGTCGCCGGTCGGCGCGTACGGGATACCGGACCATACGCGGGGCTGGCTCGTGCACGAGACCAACCTCTGGAACGTCGCCATCACCCGGGCCCGCTCCCAACTCGTCGTGGTCGGGGACCGTTCCTGGTGGTCGGGGCAGCGTGGGCTGCTCGCGGCCCTGGCCCTCGGCCGCGAGGCCACCGACGCCGCGCCGGAAACCACCGCGGTGCCCGCCGACCGGCTGCACCGCGCCCTGCGGGACGCCGGCCTGGCCGTACGGCGGGACGTCGCCGTAGCCGGGCGGACCGCCGACCTGATGGCACGGCGCGCGGACGTCGAGCTGGCCGTCGTCGTCGACGATCCGGCGGGCGACTCGGACGGGCGAGGGCTGCGCAAGGTGCTCGCGGGGCTCGACATCATCGGCGGCGCGACACTCGTGCGCCGGGTGCCGGCATGGCGCTGCCTGGCCGAGCCGGAGCAGGTGGCGGCGGAGGTGACCGGGGCCCTGCGCCGGTCAGAGCGGGAGCAGGATGCCAGTTGAGGCCGAGCATGGCTCGGCTCGGCTCGGCGCTCAGCCCAGCAGGCCGTCGATCTCGGCCAGTTCCTCCGCGTCGAGATCGAGGTTGTCCAGGGCGGCGACGTTCGCCTCCAGTTGTGCCACGCTGCTCGCGCCGATGATCAGGCTGGTCATCCGGGGGTCGCGCAGTGCCCAGGCCAGCGCGAGCTGGGCCAGGGACTGGCCGCGCCGCTCGGCGACCGCGCCGAGCGCCCGGATCGTCGCCATCTTCTTCTCGTCGAGGTCGCGCTCGTTGAGGAAGACGCTCGTGCGCACCCGCGAGTCCTCCGGGATGCCGCCCAGGTAGCGGTCGGTGAGCAGCCCCTGGGCGAGCGGGCTGAACGCGATGCAGCCGGCGCCGACCCGCTCCAGGGTGTCCAGCAGGCGGTCGCGCTCGGTCCAGCGGTTCAGCATCGAGTACGCCGGCTGGTTGATCAGCAGCGGCGTGCCCAGGTCCCGCAGGATCGCGGCCGCCCGCTCGGTCTGCTCGGAGCTGTAGTTGGAGATCCCGACGTACAGGGCCTTGCCGGAGCGGACGACGGCGTCCAGCGCGCCCATCGTCTCCTCCAGCGGGGTGTCCGGGTCGAACCGGTGCGAGTAGAAGACGTCGACGTAGTCCAGGCCGAGGCGGCGCAGCGACTGGTCCAGCGAGGAGATCAGGTACTTGCGCGAGCCCCACTCGCCGTACGGGCCGGGCCACATCAGGTACCCCGCCTTGCTGGAGACGATCAGCTCGTCCCGGTACGGCTTGAGGTCCGTGGCGAGCAGCCGGCCGAAGTTCTCCTCCGCCGCGCCCGGCGGCGGGCCGTAGTTGTTGGCCAGGTCGAAGTGGGTGATGCCGAGGTCGAACGCGCGCAGGACGATGTCCCGCTGCCGCGCGAAGGGGCGGTCCGGCCCGAAGTTGTGCCACAGCCCCAACGTGATCGCCGGCAGCCGCAGGCCGCTGCGCCCGCTGCGCCGGTAGGTCATCGTGTCGTAGCGGTCGTCCGCTGCCAGGTACGTCACGCCCCGACCCTAGCCCCGCCCGATCCGACGCGCCGATCAGAGGTCGTAGCGGAGGCGGGGCAGGGCGCGGCCGGTGGAGGGGGAGAGGCAGGTGCCGGCGGGCACCGCGCCGACGTGCCGGTAGAAGGCCTCGGCCCCCGGGTCCGCCTCGATCCACAGCGTACGGGCGCCGGCGGCGCGGGCGGCGGCCGCGCCGCCGCTCGCGCGCGTGCCCCGAACGGGCGTGTCGTCCCGCTTGTCCGGGTAGGTTCGGTGCCATGCGCTTCGTCCAGCTCGACACCCCGAAACCGATCTCGAAGATCGGTCTGGGCACCTGGCAGTTCGGCTCGCGGGAGTGGGGCTACGGCCCGGACTACGAGCGCCGCGCCGGGGACGTCGTCCGGCGGGCGGTGGAGCTGGGCGTCACCCTCTTCGACACCGCCGAGCTGTACGGCTTCGGCCGCAGCGAGCGGATCCTCGGGGCGGCGCTCGGCGCGGACCGGGACAAGGTGGTGCTCGCCAGCAAGCTCTTCCCGGTGCTGCCGGTCGCCCCGGTGGTGCAGCAGCGGGCGGTCGCCTCGGCGGCGCGGCTCGGGGCCACGCTCATCGACCTCTACCAGGTGCACCAGCCCAACCCGGTCGTCCCCGACACCACCACGATGGCCGGCATGCGGGCGCTGCAGGACGTCGGCCTGGTCGCCGAGGTGGGGGTGAGCAACTACAGCCTGCGCCGCTGGCGGTTCGCCGAAGCCGCGCTGGGCCGGCGGGTGCTGAGCAACCAGGTCCGGTACAGCATGATCGACCGTGGGCCCGAGCGGGACCTGCTGCCGTACGCCGAGCAGGCCGGCCGGATCGTCATCGCGTACAGCCCCCTCGCGCAGGGGTTCCTCTCCGGGCGGTACGACGCCAGGCACGCCCCGAGCGGGGCGGTGCGCCGGGCCAACCCGTACTTCCTGCCCGAGAACCTGGAACGCGGCGCCGCGCTGATCGCGACGCTGCGCGAGGTGGCCGACGCGCACGACGCGACGCCCAGCCAGATCGCGCTGGCGTACCTGCTGCGCCACCCGAACGTGGTGGCCATCCCCGGCGCGTCCGGCGTGGAGCAGATGGAGCGCAACGCGGCCGCCGCCGCGATCGACCTCACCGACGACGAGTACGCCGCCCTGGCCGCCGCCGCCCGCGCGTTCCGCCCGGTCACCGGCCTCGCGGCGGTACCCGGGTTGATCCGCGCCCGCGCGGGGAAGTGAGGACCGATGGACGACATCACCGCACTGATCATGGACGACCACGCCGCGTTCCGGCGCGGCTTCGCCCGGCTCGACGACGCCCGCGACGACGCCGAGCGGCTGGCGATCTGGGAGGCGCTGGCCCTGCACCTGGACGTCCACGCCGAGGCGGAGGAGACCATCCTCTACCCCCACCTGGTGCGGCACGGTGACGACGGTGAGGACGAGACCCTCGACGCGATCGGCGACCACAACAAGATCCGCGACGCGATCGCCGAGTCGAAGCGGCATCCCGTCGGCTCCGACGCGTGGTGGGCGGCGGTCTGGACCGCCCGCCGGGAGAACAGCGAGCACCTTGCCGAGGAGGAGGACGAGGCGCTGCCGGACTTCCGCCGGCACGCCGGCGTCGAGCTCCGCGCCGAGCTGGGCGCCCGGTGGCTGACCTTCTACGGCGACCACAAGAACGGCCGCAACCTGCGGTTCCAGGACAAGGACCCGCAGGCGTACGTCGACGAGCATCGCTGAGCGCGTACCGGCGCATCTCCCCGTCCCGGGGGAGTCGGGCGGGGCGGGGCGGCGGGACAATGGCGGGATGGCTACCCGGCTCCTCCTGGCGCCGCTGACGCGGGGCAGCACCTGGCGGCGGGGCGTGTTCCTGCTGCTCGGCGGGGTGCTCGCCCTGCCGTACGCGCTGCTCGTCGCCGCCTTCACCCAGCTGCTCGCCCGGGGCGAGGTGCCCCGGCCGCTGGTGCTGCTGCTGTTGGCGCCGGCCGCCGCCATCGCCGCCGTGCCCGTCTTCCTGGACGGCAGCCGCGCGCTGGAGATCGCGGCCGCCCGGGCGCTGCTCGGGGTCGACCTGCCGGAGCCGGCCGCCGGGCACCGGATCGACCGGGAGACCCGGCTGCGCGCGGCGCTCTGGATCGCCCTCCACCTGGGCGCCGGCCTGCTGTTGATGTTCGCGCTGATCAGCGCGTTCCCGATGGCGCTGGTCTTCGTCGCCCGGCAGTTCGGCCTCGCCGCCGGCCCCGCGGACCCGGGCCAGTTCGGGCCGCTGGCCGGGCGTCACCCCGGCTGGTCGACGCTGGCCGGGCTGCTGGCGCTGGTCGCCCTCGGCTACGCGGTGGCCGGGCTGGGCGCGCTGGCCGCCTCGATGGCGCCGGCGCTGCTCGGCCCGTCGCAGGGGGAGCGGGTGGCGGCGCTGGAGGCGCGGGCCGCCCGGCTGGCCGAGCGGAACCTGCTGGCCCGGGAGCTGCACGACTCCGTCGGCCACGCGCTCACGGTGGCCACCCTCCAGGCCGGCGCGGCCCGCGAGCTGCTCGACAGCGACCCGGAGTTCGCCCGCCGGGCGCTGGCCGCGATCGAGGAGACCAGCCGGCACGCGGCGGACGACCTGGACCACGTGCTCGGCCTGCTCCGCGAGGCCGACGACGGGTCGCGCACGCCCGCCGCCACCGCGCCCCAGCGCACCCTCGCCCAGCTCGACCGGCTGGTCGCCGACACCCGGGCGGCCGGGCTGCCGGTGGAGTCCCGGGTCACCGGCGCGGTCGCCGCCCTGCCCGCCGTGGTCTCCAGGGAGGGCTACCGAATCGTCCAGGAGGGGCTGACCAACGCCGCCCGGCACGGCCGCGGCCCGGTGCGCCTGCGCGCCGACGTACGCCCGGACGGGCTGGAGATCGAGCTGGTCAACGCGATCGCGGGCGGCCGGCGCGGGCACGGCGGGCGCGGCCTGGACGGCATGCGGGAGCGGGTGCTGCTGCTGGGCGGGACACTGACGGCCGGCCCGGCGGACGGGCACTGGCTGGTCCGCGCGCGCCTGCCGGTCGGCGAACGGGTCGACGCTCCACCCAGCCGGACAGGGGAGTAGCCGAGGTGACCATCGACGTGCTGCTCGTCGACGACGACGAGCTGGTCCGGGTCGGGCTGCGGGCGATCATCGACGCCCAGCCGGACCTGCGGGTGGTCGGGGAGGCCGCCGACGGGGCAGAGGTGCCGCCGCTGGTGGCGCGGCTGCGCCCCACGGTGGTGCTGATGGACGTGCGGATGCCGGCCATCGACGGCATCCAGGCCACCCGACGGCTGCTCGCCGCCTCCCCCGCGCCCCCGAAGGTCCTGGTCGTGACCACCTTCGCCAACGACGAGTACGTCTACGACGCGCTGCGCGCCGGAGCGCAGGGTTTCCTGCTCAAGCGGGCCCGCCCGAGCGAGGTGGTGGAGGCGGTGCGGGTGGTGGCCGCCGGGGAGTCGCTGCTGTTCCCGGCCGCGATCCGGCGGCTCGCCGGGGCGTACGGCGGGCGGGGCGGCGACCGGCTGCGCTCGGCCCGGCTGACCGACCGGGAGGCCGAGGTGCTGCGGCTGATGACCACCGGCCGGTCGAACGTGGAGATCGCCGAGCACCTGGTCGTCGGGGTGGAGACGGTCAAGACCCACGTCGGCAACGTGCTGGCCAAGCTCGGCGTCCGGGACCGGACCCAGGCGGTGATCGCCGCGTACGAGTCGGGGTTCGTCGTCCCGAACGGCTGAACCCGGCCGGTTCCCTCCCGCGGGGGAGCGGATTCCCGTCCGCGCGGGAGGGGGCGGCGGGGCGCCGCGGGCGAGGGTGGAGACATGACAGTCACCGCGACCCCCACCCCGGCCCGCGACACCCGCGGCTGGCCGGCGTGGCTCGTACCACTCACCGCCGCCTGGCTCGGCGGCTGGGGCGCGCTCGCCCTGCTCGGCACCGTCACAGGCGCCGGCTACCCGTTCCGCGCCGACCGCACGTACCCGGAGCTCGGCCTGCTGCGGCTGCTGCCGGACCGGCTCGGGCCGCCGGTCTTCGCGGCCGTGCTGCTGACCGCCGCGGTCGCCGTGCTGGCCATGGCGGGCACCGGCCGACCGTCCCGGCCGCTGCGCGCCGCGCTGCTCGGCTACGGCTGGGCGGTCGCCTTCGCGCTGGCCGTGGTCGTGCCCGACACCCGGGTGCTGCCGATCCTCGGCTACCTGCCGATGCTGGTGCTCGGCGCGCCGTTCGGCTGGCCGCCCGTGGACTACTCGACGGTCTTCGACTGGGCCCTGCTCGCCAAGGTCGCCGCCCTGGCCGGCGGGGTGCTGCTCGCCGTCACGCTGCTGGCCTGGGGGCGGCGTACGGCGGGGGCCTGCGTGGCCTGCGGCCGGGACGGCACGGACCGGGCCTGGACGACCCCGGCCGCCGCCGCGCGGTGGGGCCGCTGGGCGGCCTGGTTCGCCGCCGCCATCCCGCTCTGCTACGCGGCCACCCGGTTCGCCTGGGTGCTCGGCATCCCGCTCGGTATCTCCTCGGATTTCCTCGACGAACTGCACGAGACCGGGTTGGTCTGGGCGGGCGCCGGGCTGGGCGCGTTCGCCACGGTCGGAGCGGTGCTCACCGTCGGCCTCACCCGGCCCTGGGGGGAACGCTTCCCGCGCTGGATGCCCCGGCTGGCCGGCCGGCGGGTGCCGCCGCGGCTCGCCCTGGTCCCGGCCATCCTCGTCGCGCTCACGGTGACCGGTGCGGGCGTCGCCGAGCTGGGCAACCCGGGGCACCTGCTGGGCGGGTTCAGCTCCGCCACCGCCCCGCTGCTGCTCTGGCCGCTGTGGGGGCCGGCGCTGGGCGCGGCGGCTCTGGCGTACCACCTGCGGCGGCGCGGTGCCTGCCGCCGCTGCGGCCGGGACTGACCCGGTCGCCGGGCCCCGCACCGCCGGACACGGGGCCGGTGGCGCGGGGCCCGCACGCGAAGGCGGGTCGGCGGCGGGCCGGAGCGCGCTAGCGTTGGTCGGGTGACTGAGCCGAACCAGGTCCTCCCGGCCCCGCCCGCCGACCTGCCCGCCACCCTCGGGGCGCTGCGGGCCGCCGGGCACCGCCACCGCACGGTCAAGCAGGAACTCCGCGACAACCTCCTCGCCCGGATGCGTAGGGGCGAGGAGCGCTTTCCGGGCATCGTCGGGTACGACGACACGGTGCTGCCCGAGGTCGAGCGGGCGCTGCTCGCCGGCCACGACATGGTGCTGCTCGGCGAGCGCGGCCAGGGCAAGACGCGGCTCATCCGCTCGCTGGTGGCCCTGCTCGACGAGTGGACGCCGGTCATCCCCGGCTCGGTGCTCAACGAGCACCCGATGCGCCCGCTCACCCCGGCCTCCCGGGCGCTGGTGGAGAAGAACGGCGACGACCTGCCGATCGGCTGGCTGCACCGCTCGGTGCGGTACGGCGAGAAGCTGGCCACCCCCGACACCAGCGTCGGCGACCTGGTCGGCGACGTGGACCCGGTCCGGGTGGCCCAGGGGCGCACCCTCGGCGACCCGGAGACGATCCACTTCGGACTCGTGCCGCGTACCAACCGGGGGATCTTCGCCGTCAACGAGCTGCCGGACCTGGCCGAGCGGATCCAGGTGGCGCTGCTCAACGTGCTGGAGGAGCGGGACATCCAGGTCCGCGGCTACCAGCTCCGCCTGCCGCTGGACCTGCTTTTGGTGGCCAGCGCCAACCCGGAGGACTACACCAACCGCGGCCGGATCATCACCCCGTTGAAGGACCGGTTCGGCGCGGAGATCCGTACCCACTACCCGCTCGACGTGGAGCTGGAGCTGGCGCTGATCCGGCAGGAGGCCGACCTGGTCGCCGAGGTGCCGGAGCACGTGCTGGAGGTGCTCGCCCGGTTCGCCCGGGCCGTGCGGGAGTCGCCGTCGGTGGACCCGCGCTCCGGCGTCTCGGCCCGGTTCGCCATCGCCGCCGCCGAGACCGTCGCCGCCGCCGCGCTGCGCCGCTCCGGCCTGCTCGCCGCCGGTCCGGCCGCCGAGGGGGTACGCCCCGAGGCCCCGGTCGCCCGCGTCGGCGACGCCGTGTCGGTGACCTCCACGCTGCGCGGCAAGGTGGAGTTCGAGAGCGGCGAGGAGGGGCGGGAGACGGAGATCCTGGCCCACCTGCTGCGTACCGCCACGGCAGAGACGTTCCGGGCCCGCCTCGCCGGGCTGGACCTGTCCGGCTTCACCGCGCTGGTCGACGACGGCAAGATGATCGAGACCGGTGAGTTGGTCTCCTCGGGCGAGCTGCTCGGCCAGGTCGGTACCGTGCCGGGGCTGGCCAAGGCGCTCGACCGGCTCGGCCTGGGCGACGCCCCGACGCCGGAGGAGGCGGCGGCCGGCGTCGAGTTCGTGCTGGAGGGGCTGCACCTGACCCGCCGGCTGGGCAAGGACGTCACCGAGTCCGGGCGCACCGTCTACGGCCAGGGCTGAGCGTGACCGGCAACCGGTTCCGGTACGGGCAGTGGCGCGGCGGCCCCGACCCGCTCGCCCCGCCGTACGACGTGCGGGCCGCGGTGGACGCCGTCGGCGCGGAGGTGCTGTCCGGCGGCAGCCTGCGCGAGGCGCTGCGCGACCTGCTGCGCCGCGGCCCGCAGGGCCGGGGCGGCGTGGCCGACCTGGCCGCCCGGGCGCGGCGACTGCGCCGGGAGGCGATGCGCCGGGGCGACCTGGACGGCGCGGTGACCCGTGCCCGGGCGCTGCTCGACCAGGCGCTCGCCGCCGAACGGGACGAGCTGCGCGGCCGGGACGGCGACGACGCCCGCTTCGCCGAGGCGGTGCTGGACAACCTGCCGCGCTCGACCGCCCGGGCGGTGCAGGAGCTCGCCGAGTACCGGTGGGCGAGCGACGAGGCACGGCAGACGTACCAGCGGATCCTCGACGGGCTGCGCGGCGAGGTGCTGGAGCAGCGGTTCGCCGGGCTGCGGGACGCGGCGCGGGCCGCCGCCGACCCGGCCGCCCAGCGGCGGCTCGCCGAGATGATGCGCGACCTCAACGACCTGCTGGCCCGGCACGCCCGCGCGGAGGACACCACCGACGCGTTCGCCGAGTTCATGCGCCGGCACGGGGAGTTCTTCCCGGAGCGCCCGGAGACGGTCGACGAGCTGGTCGACGTGCTGGCCCGCCGGGCCGCCGCGGGGGAGCGGCTGATGCGGTCGCTGTCGGACCGGCAGCGCGAGGAGCTGGCCGGGCTGATGCGCCAGTCCCTCGGCGAGCGGCTGGCCGGGGAGTTGGCCGCGCTGGACGCGAACCTGCGGGCGCTGCGCCCCGACCTGAACTGGCACCGGGGCGAGCGGGTACGCGGCGAGCAGCCGCTCGGCTACGGCGCGGCGACCGGCGCGCTCGACGAGATCGCCGAGCTGGACGAGCTGCTGGACTCCCTCGACCAGGACCATCCGGGGGCCAGCCTCGACGACGTGGACGTCGACGCGGTGGCCCGGACGCTGGGCCGGGACGCCGCCGACGACGTACGCCGGCTGCGGGAGCTGGAGCGGGAGCTGCGCCGGCAGGGCTGGGTGACCCGGGACGCCGACGGGCTGACGCTGAGCCCGAAGGCGCTGCGCCGGCTGGCGGGCACCGCCCTGCGCCGGGTCTTCGCGGACCTGACCGCCGGGCCGCGCGGCCAGCACGACCTGCGCTCGGCGGGCGCGGCCGGCGAGGTCAGCGGCGCGTCGCGGCCGTGGGAGTACGGCGACGAGCAGCCGCTCGACGTGGTGCGCACCCTGACCCGGGCGGTGCGCCGGGCCGGCCCGGGCGTGCCGGTGCAGCTGGCCGTCGAGGACTTCGAGGTGGTGGAGACCGAGCGCCGCGCGTCGGCGGCGGTGGCGCTCTGCGTCGACCTGTCGTACTCGATGATCTCGCAGGGGCGTTGGGGGCCGATGAAGCAGACGGCGCTGGCCCTGTCGCACCTGGTGGCGACCCGGTTCCCGCAGGACGCCCTGCAGATCATCGGCTTCGGCCGGGAGGCGGCGCCGCTGACCCAGCAGGAGCTGGCCGCGGTGGAGCCGGACCTGCGGCAGGGCACCAACCTCCAGCACGCGCTGCGGCTGGCCGGCCGGCACCTGCGGCGGCACCCCGGCGCCGAGCCGGTGGTCCTGGTCGTCACCGACGGGGAGCCGACCGCCCACCTCGACCCGGACGATGGCGAGGCGCTGTTCCACTGGCCGCCGCTGCGCGAGACGGTCGACGCGACGATCCGCGAGGTGGACCGGCTGACCCGCGCCGGCGCCACGCTCAACCTGTTCATGCTCGGCGATGACCCCGGCCTGCGCCGCTTCGTCGACGCCGTCGCCCGGCGCAGCCGGGGCCGCATGTTCACCCCCGACCTCGACGACCTCGGCGAGTACGTCGTCTCCGACTACCTCCGCGCCCGCCACGGCCGCCGCTGACCCGACCTGAGCCGCGGACGCTGGCCTGCGGTGGGCGTGCTGGCCTGCGGTGGGCGTGCCGGCCTGCGGTGGGCGTGCTGGCCTGCGGTGGACGCTGGCTGGTCGCTCGGCGGGCTGCGACGGGTGGCCGCGGCCGACAGGTGGCCGGCGCCCCCGGGACAGGACTGTTTTCGCGCCCCTGTGGAGCTGCCCCGCCTGTGCTACCGCGCTCGCCCACGCCGTCGGGCCTGCGTCGTCGGGCCTGCGTCGTCGGGCCTGCGTCGTCGGGCCTGCGCTGCCGGGCCTGCGCTGCCGGGCCTGCGCTGCCGGGCCCACGGCGTCGGGTCACGCTGCCGGGCCTGCGCCGTCGACCGTCGGTAGCGCCGACGGGGCAGCTCCACAGTGCCGGCACCGTACTGTCGTGCTGGCGCCTGAACCCGCCGCCGTCCGAGTGCGCCGACGTCGTCGGCGAACCCGTCCGGGTGAACCAGGGCCGCCGCTCCGCCGACCCGCCGTGGGCGGCGGGGTTGACTGGGAGCCGTGGACAGCAGCGGGATGCGGCGGGCGTACGACGAGGTGCTCGCCGAGGTGGCGGCCGGCGGGTTCGAGCCGCCGGCCGACGGCGAGCTGAGCGCCGAGCAGATCGTGGCGCACCTGGCCGCCAACGACGAGCTGATGAGCGAGGCCACCGAGGCGGTGCTGGCCGGTTCCCCGTTCGCGTACTACGACCTGGAGACCATCCACCGGCCGCAGCTCGACGCGCTGGTCGCCGAGCACGGCGGGCTCGACGGGCTGGCCGCCCTGCTGCGCGCCACCAGCCAGCGGCTCTGCGCCCTCGTCGACCGGCTGGGCCCGGCCGCGGACACCCCGGTCGACACCCACCTGCACGAGGACGTCGACCTGCGGGTGGGCGAGCCGCTGCCGTGGCGGCGCACCCTCGACCTGCACACCCGCGTCCACCTGCCCAAACACCTGACCCAGCTCCGCGCCCTGCGCCCGGAACTGCACCCCCACACCCGCTGACCCGCTGCCCGGAACTGCACCCGCACACCCGCTGACCCGCGGCGGGTCAGGCGCGGGGACGGAACGTGCGGCGGTAGGCGGACGGGGGGACGCCGACACGCTCGTGCAGGCGCTGGCGCAGGGCGGCGGCCGTGCCGAAGCCGGAGCGCCGGGCCACCTGCTCGATCGACAGGTCGGTGGTCTCCAGCAGCAGCCGGGCGTGGTCGGTGCGCTGCTGGAGCAGCCACTGGGCCGGGCTGAGCCCGGTTTCGGACCGGAAGTGCCGGGTGAAGGTCCGTACGCTCATCCGCGCGTGCGCGGCCAGGTCCCGCAGGGCGACCGGCTCGTGCAGGCGCTGCCGGGCCCACTCCCGGGTGGCGGCGGTGCCGGTTTGCGCGGCCTGCGGGACGGGGCGCTCGATGTACTGGGCCTGCCCGCCCTCCCGCCAGGGCGGCACCACGCACCGCCGGGCCGCCCGGTTGGCCACCTCGCTGCCGTGGTCGGTGCGGACGACGTGCAGGCACAGGTCCATTCCGGCGGCGACGCCGGCCGAGGTGAGCACGTCGCCGCCGTCGATGAACAGCACGTCCGGGTCCAGGTCGACGCCCGGGTGCAGCCGGCGGAACCGGTCCGCGTACGCCCAGTGGGTGGTGGCCCGTCGGCCGTCGAGCAGGCCGGCGGCGGCGAGCACGAACGCGCCCGTGCAGATCGACATGATCCGCGCGCCCCGGGCGTGTGCCGCCCGCAGCGCCGCCGTCACGTCCGTGTCGACGGTGCCGTCGACCACGGGGGCGCTGCCGTGGACGCCGGGTACGACCACCGTGTCGGCCGCCGCGACCAGGTCGAGCCCGTGGTCGGGCAGCACCCGGAAGCCGGCGCTGCTGCGTACGGGGTGGCCGCCCGGGGTGCAGGTGTCGACCGCGTACAGGCGGGTGTCGTCGTCGGCGCGGGCGGCCCCGAAGACCTGCGACGGGGTGCCGAGGTCGAGGCCGACCACCCCGTCGACGGCGAGCACGGCGATCCGGTGCGGCGGGTCGGTCATGGCCCGATTATTGCGGACGATGGCGTTCCGGCCACTCGTCGGCCGCCGCCGCGCGAGGCGAGACTCGGGGCGTGACTCGTAACCGCCGCTTCCACCCGGCCTGGACCGTGGCCGTCGTCGCCTTCGTCGCCCTGGTCGGCGCCGCCGGCTTCCGCGCCACCCCGTCGGTGCTGCTGCACCCGCTGCACGCGGAGTTCCGCTGGCCGCTGGCGACCATCTCCGCAGCCGTCTCGGTCAACCTGCTGCTGTACGGGCTGACCGCCCCGTTCGCCGCCGCGCTGATGGACCGGTTCGGCATCCGGCGGGTGGTGGCCGGCGCGCTGGCGCTGGTGGCGCTGGGCAGCGGGCTGACCGTCTTCATGACGGCGAGCTGGCAGCTCGTCGCATGCTGGGGCGTGCTCGTGGGGCTGGGCACCGGCTCGATGGCGCTGGCGTTCGTGGCGACGGTGACCGGTCGCTGGTTCGTCCGGCGCCGGGGCCTGGTGACCGGGGTGCTGACCGCCGGCGGAGCCGCCGGCCAGTTGGTCTTCCTGCCGCTGCTCGCCGTGCTGGTGCGCGATCACGGCTGGCGCGCGGCGGCACTCGTCGTCGCCGGGGCCGCGCTGGCGGTCGTACCGCTGGTGTGGTGGCTGCTGCGGGAGCACCCGGCGGACCTGGGGCTGCCCGCGTACGGCGCGGCGGAGGTGGTCGTACCCGAGCCGCCGGCCGGCGGGGCCGCGGCGCGTGCGCTCGGGGCGCTGGCCGCCGCCGCGCGGACCCGGCCGTTCTGGCTGCTCGCCGGCGGCTTCGCGATCTGCGGCGCGACCACCAACGGGCTCGTCGGCACGCACTTCGTGCCGGCCGCGCACGACCACGGCATGCCGCAGACCACCGCCGCCGGGCTGCTCGCCCTGGTCGGGCTGTTCGACATCGCCGGCGCGGTCGCCTCCGGCTGGCTCACCGACCGGGTGGACAGCCGGCTGCTGCTCGGCGCGTACTACACGCTGCGCGGCGCGTCGCTGCTGGTGCTGCCCGGGCTGTTCGCCGCCACCGCCGAGCCGAGCATGCTCGTCTTCGTCGTCTTCTACGGCCTGGACTGGGTGGCCACCGTGCCGCCGACCGTGGCGCTGTGCCGGGAGTACTTCGGCGCGTCCGGCGCGGTGGTGTTCGGCTGGGTGTTCGCCGCCCACCAGTTCGGCGCGGCCGTCGCCGCCACCGGGGCGGGCCTCGTCCGTGACTCGCTCGGCGACTACGCGCTCGCCTGGTACGTCGCCGGGGCGCTGTCGATCGCCGGCGCCGGGCTGTCCCTGATGCTGCGCCGCGGGCGGGGCTACTCGACGACCGACACGTCCTTCCAGAATGCCACCCGGTCGCGGACCATGTCGGCCTCCGGCTTCGGGTCCGGGTAGTACCAGACCGCGTCGGCGCTGCTCCGCCCCTCGTGCTGCAGCGTGTAGTACGAGGCCGTGCCCTTCCACGGGCACACCGTGCGGGTCGACGACTCGCGGACCACGTCGTCGCGCAGCGCGGCGCGCGGGAAGTAGTGGTTGCCCTCGACCACCACCGTGTCGTCGCTCTCGGCGATCACCAGGTTGTTCCAGACGGCTCTCGGCATGGCGTACAGGCTATGCGGCCCCGGTGACGTGGGAAAGGCCACCATGGACGTACCGGCGGAACGAGCACGTCAGGCGTAGGGTGATCTCATGCGCGCGGAGCGTGTGGATCATCAAGTTGACCATGACGGGGCGGTGGACCTGCTGCGGCGGTCGTACGCGGCGGTGCCCCCCGGCGAGACGGTCCGGCTGGCCAAACGGACCTCCAACCTGTTCCGCCCCAGGTCGGCGCCGAGCGCCCCCGGGCTGGACGTCAGCGGCCTCGGCGGGGTGATCGGGGTGGACCCGGTCGCCCGCACCGCCGACGTGCAGGGCATGTGCACGTACGAGAACCTGGTCGACGCGACGCTCGCGCACGGGCTGATGCCGCTGGTGGTGCCGCAGCTGCGCACCATCACCCTCGGCGGCGCGGTGACCGGGCTGGGCATCGAGTCCACTTCGTTCCGGCACGGCCTGCCGCACGAGTCCGTGCTGGAGCTGGACGTGCTCACCGGGGCCGGCGAGATCGTCACCTGTCGGCCCGATGGCGAGCACGCCGACCTGTTCGCCGCGTTCCCGAACTCGCTGGGCAGCCTCGGGTACGCCACCCGGCTGCGCATCGAGTTGCAGCCGGTGCGCCGGTACGTGGCGACGCGCAACGTCCGCTTCACGAGGCTGGAGGAGCTGACCGACGCGATCGGCGAGGTCGTCGCCAAGGGCACCTGGGACGGCGAGCCGGTCGACGCGATGGACGGCGTGATGTTCAGCCCCGGCGAGGCGTACCTGGTGCTGGCGCGCTTCACCGACGACGCGCCCCGCCCCAGCGACTACACCGGCCAGGACATCTACTACCGGTCGCTGCGCCGGCGCACCCGGGACTGGCTCACCACGTACGACTACCTGTGGCGCTGGGACACCGACTGGTTCTGGTGCTCGGCGGCGTTCGGGGTGCAGCACCCCGTCGTCCGGCGGCTCTGGCCGACCCGGTTGCGGCGCAGCGACGTCTACCACCGGATCGTGCGACTGGAGAACCGCTACCGGGTGTCCGCCCGCATCGACCGGCTGCGCGGCCAGCCCGACCGGGAGCGGGTCGTGCAGGACGTGGAGATCCCGCTGGAGGGCACCGCCGACTTCCTGCGCTGGTTCGCCCGGGAGGTGCGGATGTCGCCGGTCTGGCTGTGCCCGCTGCGGCTGCGCGAGCCGGCTGGTACCGGGTCGGCCCGGGCCTGGCCGCTTTATCCGATGCGGCCCGGGCAGACGTACGTCAACATCGGCTTCTGGGGGACCGTGCCGATCGCCGAGGGCGCCGCCGACGGCGACGTCAATCGGGCGATCGAGCGTGCGGTGTCCGAGGCGGGCGGCCACAAGTCGCTCTACTCGGACGCGTACTACGACCGCGAGGAGTTCGACCGCCTCTACGGCGGCGGGACCTGGCGTGCCGTGAAGGACCGTTACGACCCGGACCACCGGCTCACCGGACTGTACGAGAAGGCGGTAGCGCGAAGATGAGCCTGACCGATCGAGAGCAGGGGGCGGCCAGCGAGCCGTCCACACCACCGCCGGCGGGAGGCCGGCGCCCGGGCCCGACCGTGGCCGACGTCGTCCGGGCCGTCACGGCCGGGGCCCTGCCGGTCCGGGTCACCGGGTACGACGGCAGCGCCGTCGGCCCGGCCGACTCCGGGTTCACCCTGTCCATCCGCACCGAGCGGGGCCTGTCGTACCTGCTGACCGCCCCCGGCGACCTGGGCATGGCCCGGGCGTACGTCAGCGGCGACCTGGCGCTGGACGGGGTGCACCCCGGCGACCCGTACGAGGCGTTCCGGGTGCTCCAGGACCAGCTGAGGCTGCGCCTGCCGTCGATGTCCGAGGGGCTGGCCCTGGTGCGCGGGCTGGGCTGGGAGCGGCTGAAGCCGCCGCCGCCCCCGCCGCAGGAGGCCGCGCCGCGCTGGAAGCGGGTGATGAACGGGCTGCGGCACTCCCGCACGCGGGACAGCAGCGCGATCTCCCACCACTACGACGTGTCGAACGCCTTCTACGAGAAGGTGCTCGGCCCGTCCATGACGTACACCTGCGCGGTGTTCCGCAGCCCGGACGACACCCTGGAGCAGGCGCAGGCGGCCAAGTACGACCTGGTCGCCGGCAAGCTGGCGCTCAAGCCGGGGATGCGGCTGCTCGACGTGGGCTGCGGCTGGGGCGGCATGGTCCGGCACGCGGCCCGCGAGTACGGCGTGCAGGCGCTCGGGGTGACCCTGTCGAGGGAGCAGGCGCAGTGGGCGCAGGCGGCGATCGAGCGCGAGGGGCTGGGCGAGCTGGCCGAGGTGCGGCACATGGACTACCGGGACGCCCCCCGGGAGCACTTCGACGCGGTCTCCTCGATCGGGCTGACCGAGCACATCGGGGTGCGTAACTACCCCGCGTACTTCGGCGCGCTGCGCGACCGGCTGCGCCCGGGGGGCCGGCTGCTCAACCACTGCATCACCCGGGCGGACAACCGCGCCCCGCACCGCTCCGGCGCGTTCATCGACCGGTACGTCTTCCCGGACGGCGAGCTGGCCGGCCCGGGCCGGCTGATCGGCGAGATCCACGACGTCGGGCTGGAGGTGCACCACGAGGAGAACCTGCGCCAGCACTACGCGCTGACCCTCGCGGGCTGGTGCCGCAACCTGGTGGAGAACTGGGACTTCTGCGTCTCCGAGGTCGGCGAGGGCACCGCCCGGGTGTGGGGCCTCTACATGGCCGGGTCGCGGCTGGCGTTCGAGCGCAACGAGATCCAGCTGCACCAGGTACTGGCCACCCGGAACGCCCCGGGCGGGGTGAGCGGCTACCCGCTGCGCCCGGACTGGACGCCCTGACCCGGGCCTGAACGAAAGGGGCGGCCTCCGCCGGCCGCCCCTTTCGTCGCCGTATCAGGCGATCGCGGCGATGTCGCCGTCGTCGAAGTAGATCGCCTGGTGCAGGCGTCCTCCGATGGCGGCCGCATAGCGGGCCACGACGTCCTGGCCCGAGAGCTTGCCTTGCTCGATCTGCGAAATGCGGCTCTTGGTCACGCCCATCCGGTCGGCGACCTGCTGTTGCGTGAACCCTCGGGCTCGCCGCACCTCGGCGAGGCGGTGACCGACGACCTGGGCCAGCAACTCCTGCTTCCCGGCCTCGACTGCTTCCTCGCCACCGACCCGCTCCACGTAACCAGCCCGGATGTCCTTCCACCGCACGTGATTGCTCACTTCGCCTCCATCTGGAGAGTATAGCGATCGGTTAACCAGCTGTGGAGCGGACATCTCGTGCGCGAGTGCGAAACGCTGACGGGGTGGGTATAGGCCGCCCATGTTCTTCATCTTCGGGCTGCGCACCAGGGTGGACCGGTCGGGCGTGGTGCGGCAGGTGTGCCGCAACTGTGGCAACGACGCCGCCCAGGTGGTCACGCGCCGGTCCACGAAGTTCACGCTGTTCTTCGTCCCGCTGATCCCCGTCCGCACCCGGTACGTCCAGCAGTGCACGTTCTGCGGCGCCCAGTACGACGTTCCCCGCGCCGAGGCCGAGCGCCTCCCGATCGGCTGAGCAGCCCCGATGACCCGCTTCCTCTGCTGGTTGATCGGCCGCGAGTCGACCGCCGAGCCCGCCCCGGAAGCTTCCGCCGCGCCCACGCCGTGCACCCCCGGCCGCCGCAAGCGTCGCCGCGTCCGCCGTCCGCTCGCCGGCACCGGGCTGCCCCGCTCACCCTGGAACCGCTCCGCCGGCCGCTGACCGGCCCGGCACACGGGTCGCCGCGGCTGCCTGCCGCGCCGTCGCCCCGGCCACACCCGGCCGGTACGCCCGGCGCGGCCCGCGCCGAACCGGCGCCGACCGCCTATCGTGGCGTGTCGTGACGAGCACCGAGCAGCGACTCGCCGAGATCCGGGGCGGCGTGCCCGCGCGCCGGCACAACGCGCGGACGATCGCCGCGCTCACCGGCAACCCCGGCTGCGCCCGGCGGGCCGTGCTGGACAGCGCCGGGGTCGACAAGCCGAAGCTGGCCGCCCGGATCGGTTTCCCCGCCCGGTTCGGGCAGTCCCGGTTCGCGATCGGCCGCGGCAACGCGTTCGAGGCGCAGGTCAAGGCGGACGGCGGGGCGGAGCTGCTGCGGCTGGTGGCCGAGCGGCTGGGCGTCGACCCGGGCGGCCCGGCGACCTGGACCGACCTCGGCGCCGACGACCGCGCCGGGGCCGACCGGTCCGCCCGCTCGCGGGCCGCGCTGGTCGCCGCCGCGCCGACGGGCACCGGCGAGCCGGCCGCCCTGTTCGACCACCCCCTGCTCGGCCTCGACGTCGCCGGCCAGCGGGTGCACCTGGAGCCGGACCTGGTCGCGGCCCGACTCGCCGGCCGGTACCACGTCGTGGAGGTCAAGTCGTTCCCCGTGATCGACGGGCAGGCCGACCCGGCGAAGGTGGCCGCCGCCGCGATCCAGTCCGCCGTCTACGTGCTCGCGCTGCGCGAACTGCTCGCCGCCGAGGGGCACGACCCGCAGCTGGTCTCGTCGGACGTGGTGCTCGTCTGCCCGCGCGACTTCGCCAACCAGCCGGTGGCCAGCCTCGTCGACGTGCGCAAGCAGCTGCTGGTGCTGCGCCGGCAGCTCGACCGGATGGCCCGGATCGACGACCTGCTGGCCCGCGTCCCGGCCGGCTTCACCGCCGACCCGTCCGCGGACCCGGCCGAGCTGCGCCGCGCCCTGGAGTCCGTCGAGGCCCGCTACGCCCCGGAGTGCCTGGCCGCGTGCGAGCTGGCGTACTTCTGCCGGCACGAGGCGCGCGCGCAGACCGCCGCGCTGGGCCGGCCCGTCCGCGAGGCGCTGGGCGGGGTGGCGAGCGTGGCCGAGGCGCTGGCGCTGGCCGCCGGGGAGGACCCCGGCGAGCCGGGGCAGGCGGAGGCCGCCGCGCTGCTGCGGGCCGCGGCCCGGCTGCGCGCCGACGCCCTGGCCGGGCAGCCCGCATGAGTACGCTGCGCGCGCTCGCGAAGGCGCAGGCGCTCGCCGCCGGGGTCGCCCAGCCGGTGGCCACCGTACGGCACCTGCACCTGTCGCCCCGGCCGCTGGTGCTGGTGCCGCTGGCCATGGCCGGCGAGGCGAACGCCCCCCTCGCCGTGCTCGCCGGCACCGCCCCGGACGGCGCCCGGCTGCTGATCGTGCCGCAGCCGCGTAACCGGGACCAGCGCTTCGGGTTCGCCGCCGAGCTGGCCGGGATCGTGCTGCCGTACCTGGACTCCTTCCGGGGCGTCTCCGAGGCCGTTCCCGTCGACCGGGGCCGCGACGTCCGGTACCGGTACGTCGACGCGCCGCAGCTGCTGGTGCCGAACCCGGCCGGGGTGACGTTCCTGCGGCTGCTCGGCCGCTCCACCCGGTTCCGCCGCCCCGACGGGGAGTACCCGGTGCACCCGTCGGTGCCGTTGCTCGGGCGCTGGCTGACGTTCTTCGCCGAGCGCGCCGAGCATCCCGGCTCGTCGGCGCTGCTGGCGATGACCGAGGCGCTGACCCTGCACTGGGCCACCGGGCAGAGCGCGGTGGAGGACCTGCACCTGCCGGCGGTGCTCGGCTGGCTCGACCCGCCGCCGGGGCTCGACGGCGCGCAGGCGGCGGCCCGGGCCGAGGATCCCTCGATCTGCCCGCCCGCCGGCCCGGCCACCGATCCGGACTTCGACAACCAGGTGCTCGCCCCGGCCGTCGCCGCGTACGACGAGGCGCCGGACGACGCCGCGCGGCTGGCCGCGTACGCGGAGCTGGAGCGCGTGCTGCGCGGCCAGCTCGCGCCCACCTGGGAGCTGATGTGGCGCGGCGTCGGGCTGCTCGCCGCCCTGTCGCCCGGCGCCCGCGTGGAGGGGCGCTGGGCCGGCGACCGGGACGCGTTCACCGCCCACGCCGAGCACGTCGACTCAGGCGGCGGCCCGCAGCCCCGCCGGGACGGCGCCGTGGCGGCGGCGGTACGGCTGCACCGGCTGGAGCGGGCGCTGACCTCGTACGCGGTGCAGCGCGCCTACGACGACCCCCTCGTGATGGCCGAGCACCGGCTGACCGGGGAGGCGTTCGTCGGGGAGGTGACGCTCGCCGACCCGAAGCGGGTGGACGACACCGGCAAGCGCCCCGTGCTGCGCCCCCGCATCCAGGTCGTCACCGCCGAACCGGTGGCGGTGCCGGTCGGGGCGACGCTGTACTCGCCGGCCCGGCCCGCCCAGAAGGCGAAGGTGGTCTTCGTGACCCCCGGCGGCGACGGCAAGACGGAGGTGGTGCTGGAGCTCTCCGGCGGCATGGGCCGGGGGCTGAGCGCCCCGCCGGGCACCGTGCCGGAGGTGGGGGAGCGGCTGTGCCTGACCACCCTGTCGGACGCGTACCTGCCGGCGGGGGCGTTCCCCGCGCCGGAGGACACCCCGTGGACCCACGGCGGCCCGCCGGCCTACGCGCCCGGCCCCGACCCCGAGCCGGGCGCCCCGTCGTCCGACGGCGACCCGGTGGAGGCATGGGCCTGACACCTGCTCGTCGGGGCACTGTGGAGCTGCCCGCGCGGATGGGGCGCGCGGGGCCGCCGTGCGATGCTGGCGCGATGGAGATCGAGACCGGTCGCGGCCGGACGCGGCTCGGCTACGACGCGGTGGCCGAGGAGTACCACCGGCGCATCGGCGACGAACTGGCGGGCAAGCCGCTGGACCGCGCCCTGCTCGCGGCCCTGGTCGAGCAGGCGACCGGCGGACAGGCGCTCGGCGGGCAGGCTGGCGGCGGACAGGCTGGCGGCGGACCGGCGCTCGGCGGACAAACGGCTGACGGGCCCGCGGCCGGCGGGCCGGTGGCGGACCTGGGCTGCGGGCCGGGGCACGTCACCGCGTGGCTCGCCGCCCGCGGCGTCCGGGCGGTCGGCGTCGACCTCTCCCCGGCGATGGTCGCGCTCGCCCGCCGCGAGCACCCGGAGGCGGAGTTCCGCGAGGGCGACCTGCTGCGCCTCCCGGCGGCCGACGGCGAGTTCGCCGCCGCCGTCGCGCTCTACTCGATCATCCACCTCGACGGGGACGAGCTGCGGCCCGCGTTCGCCGAGGCGCGCCGGGTGCTGCGGCCGGGCGGCCGGCTGCTGGTCGCGTTCCACCTCGGCGCCGAGGTGCGGCGCCTCACCGAGTGGTGGGGGCACCGGGTCGAGGTCGACTTCCGCTTCTTCGACGCGGGTACGGTCGCGGCGGCGCTGGTCGACGCCGGCTTCACGGTCGAGGCCACGCTGGATCGGGCGCCGTACCCGCGGGAGGCCGAGACCCGCCGCGCCTACCTGCTGGCCTGCGCCTGACCGGACGCCGGCGACCCGCCCCCGTTGTCGTCGGGTCGCCGGCGTCCGGTGTTCCGGAACCGACCGGCCGGGCCGGTCGGGTTCTGCCGGGCGGCTGGCCCGGTCAGCAGGCCGCGGCGAGCGCGGCTCGGGCCTCGTCCGCCGTGGGCCGCCGGGGGTCGTCGGCCAGCAGGGCCCGCAGCGCCATCCGGTACGCCACGGCCTCCGCCTCCCGGTCCGGTGCCTCGACGTCCGGGAGCACCCCGCGCCCCTCCCAGTTGGCGCCGGAGACCGGGTTGACGGGCCGGGCCACCGGCACGGTGAGCTCCAGGTGCGGGTGCAGCCGCCGGCCCACGCACGGGTGCGCCGCCCCCGGGGTCCGCTCGCCGACCACTGTGGCCCGGCCGAGCTGCTGGAGGTCGTACGCCAGCTCCTCGCCGCCGGAGACCGTCCGTGTGGAGGTCAGCACGTGGACGGGTTTCTCCGGCGCGTATCTCGGCACCGGCAGGTACGCGGCGCTCCAGAACTGACGGGCGCCGCCGGCCCGGTCGTGCATGGTGTGCAGGTGCGCGGGCTCGGCGAACAACCAGCCGCAGAGCAGGGCGGTCATGTCCGGGCTGCCGCCCCGGTTGCCGCGCAGGTCGAGCAGGAGCGCGTCGGTGCCGCCGAGCAGCCGCAGCGCCGCCACCATGGCGTCGCCGGCGACCTGCGGCGGGAAGAGGCAGGGCCGGATCTCCAGCAGCCCGACGTTGCCGGCCAGCCGCTGCACCCGGGCGATACCGCCCATGGTGGTGGCCGCCTGCCGGGCCCACCACTGCTCGTCCAGCGTCTCCGCGCGCTCCGGCAGGGCCGCGTCGTGGTGGTTGAGCCGCAGGTGCTGGTCGCCGTTGACCGACTGGAGGTCCTCGGTGACCAGCGCGGCCAGCGCCGCGGGGCCGGCGGCGTCGGCGTACCGGCCGGCGCGCAGCCGGTCGGCGAGGCGCGCGGCGACGCGCTCGGCGACGTCGGGAAAGACGTACCGCTCGGCGACCAGCCTTCCGGCCCGTTCGACGACCTCGGTGATCTCGTCCTGTCGCATCGGCTGCCCCCGTCCGTCGGTCCACCGTGGTGTGGGCAGTAGAACAGCCGATTGACAAAGCGTCAAGATAGCTGGACGCTTTCCGGGTGACAGACGAGATCGTCGAGGCGCTGGAGGCCCGCACTCCGGCCCACTTCAGGGCGCTGGCCCACCCGTTCCGCCACCGGCTGCTCTTCGCCCTCGGCACCGGTCCCGCGACCATCAGCCAGCTCGCCACCAGGCTGGGCGCGGCGAAGGGCACCGTCGCCCACCACCTGAAGGTGCTGACCGAGGCGGGCATGGCCCGGATCGCGCACACCCGTCAGGTGCGCGGGGGCACGGAGCAGTACCACGAGCGCAGCTACCGCCGGCTGGTCGGCGGGTCCGGCGACTCCGACACCACCACCGCACTGCTGCGCGCGGTCGCCGAGGAGTTGACGGGCGACCCCGATCCGCTGCTGCATTTGCGCCACCTACGGCTCACCCCGGCGCAGGCGCAGCGGCTGCGGGCCACCCTGGACGACCTTGTCGCCGACGCCGAGGAGGCCGGCCCGGACGAGCCGCGGTACGGCGTCCTGGTCGGTCTCTACCGCCAGACGGCCACGCCGCCCGCCCCGTCCGTGCGGGCAACTCCATAGGAGTGTCACCTTCTCGGCGCTGGACGCGGCGCGGCAATGGCGGACAGGCGCCCACGATCGCGCCCGCAGAGCCTGGCGGCCCGCCCGGCACCGCACTAGGCTTTCGGCGTCCGCCGTCCATGACCGGTCCTCACCGTCGAGGGTGCACGCAGGAGAGAGAGCCGGAGCGACCACTGTGCTGCCCCAGGACGTCCGCCAGGCCGGCGTGACCCCCGACCTGTGGTCCGGGGCCGGGTTCGCGGTGGCCGTCGCGGTCCTGCTCATCGAGGCGGCCTGGCTGGTCGCCGGGCTGCCCGGCGAGGCCGTGGCCAGCGACGTCGGGGCGATCGTCGTGGCGGGCTGGGCCACCGTCGCCTGCGTCGGCGCGGCCCGCCGCCACTCCCCGCCGCTACGCCGGTTCTGGGCGCTGCTCGCCGCCACCATGGGCCTCGCCGCGCTCGGCCGGATGGTGTGGACGGCGCAGCGGCTCGGCGACGACTCCCTGCCGCACACCCCGCTGGTCGGGGCCCTGTTCACCGCCGGCATCGTCACCGGCACCGCGGCGCTGCTCTGCTCCGTCGCCGCCCGCAGCGCCATCGGCCGGGCCCGGGCCGTGCTGGACGGGGTGATCGTCGGGCTCTCCCTCATCCCGATCGGCTGGGTGCTGGTGTTCCGGGACGTCGCCACCGCCGACCTGGCCGACCCGGCGCGCACCCTCGGGCTGCTCTACCCGATGCTCGACCTCGCGCAGCTGACCCTCCTGGTGGCGGTGACCGGGACGATCCGGCCGAGGTGGCGACCGCTCACCGTGATCGGGGCCAGCCTCGTCACCCGGGCGGTCGCCGACGCCGCGTACGTGTCCCTGGTCGCCCACGGCGAATACACCACCGGCAGCCCGGTCGACGTCTGCTGGCCGCTGAGCTACCTGCTCGTCGGCGCCGCCACCCGGTACCCGCCGCCGCCCGGCGCCGACGAGGTCGACGAGACCGCCGAGACGCCCCTGCCGCCGTGGTGGCGGGTCGCCCTGCCCTGCCTGCCGGTCGGCGGGGCGATCGTGGCGGTGCACCTGGCCCGGCGGCCCGACGGGCAGACCCCGCAGCTCGTCCTCGTCACCGTGATGGCGCTGCTCGGCGTCCTGGCCGCGCGGCAGGGGCTGGCGGCCAACGAGAACCTGCGCCTGGTCGCCCGGCTGCGCGCCCTCGCCTACACCGACCAGCTCACCGGCCTGCCGAACCGGCTGGCGTTCACCCGGCGGCTGCGCCGGGCACTGCGCGCCGGCGGCCCGGTCGCCGTGCTGCTGCTCGACCTGGACGGGTTCAAGCAGGTCAACGACCGGTTCGGGCACGGCACCGGGGACGCGCTGCTGACCGGCATCGCCGGCCGGATGCGCCGGGTCGTCGGCGACGACGGCACGGTCGCCCGGCTCGGCGGCGACGAGTTCGCCGTCCTCGTCGACGCCAGTCATCAGGTACGACCCGAGCCGCTGGCGGAGCGGCTCCTCGCCGCCCTGCAACCGCCCGAGGACGAGGAGAAGGAGGTCGGCGGGCACACCTCGGCCAGCATCGGCATCGCCGAGTACGGCCCCCAGCACACCTCCCACACCGACCTGCTGCGCGACGCCGACATCGCCATGTACGCGGCCAAGGCGGCCGGCAAGTCCGCGTACCGGACGTGCACGGCGGAGTTGCGCGAGGCGGCGGTGACCCGGGCCGAGCTGATCGCCGACCTGCGCCGCGCCATCGACGAGCAGGAGCTGCACCTGGAGTTCCAGCCGATCGTCGACCTCGCCACCGGCACGGTGCGCAGCGCGGAGGCGCTGGTGCGCTGGCGGCACCCCCGGCTCGGCCTGCTCTCCCCGGCGCGGTTCCTGCCGCTGGCGGAGGAGACCGGGCTGATCGTGCCGATCGACCGGTGGGTGATCCACGAGGCGTGCCGTGCCGCCGCGACCTGGCGGGACCGGGCCCCCGAGGCCACCGTCGCGGTGAACATCGCCGCCGCGCACCTGCGCCGGCCGGACCTGATCGCCACGGTCACCGAGGCCACCGCCGCCGCCGGCCTGGCGCCCCGCGCGCTCACCCTGGAGCTGACCGAGTCGGCGCTGATCGACGGCAGCGAAACCGTGCTGGACCGCCTGCGCCAGCTCCGCGAGCTGGGCATCCGCATCGCCATCGACGACTTCGGC
Source organism: Micromonospora sp. B11E3 (assembly GCF_039871625.1). Classification (NCBI taxonomy): domain Bacteria; kingdom Bacillati; phylum Actinomycetota; class Actinomycetes; order Micromonosporales; family Micromonosporaceae; genus Micromonospora; species Micromonospora sp. B11E3. Next base: position 78,480 of record NZ_JBDPMC010000025.1, read on the forward strand.
ACCGGCTACTCGTCGCTGAGCTACCTGCACCGCATCCCCGCCACCGAGCTGAAGATCGACCGGTCGTTCGTCGCCCGGCTCGGCGCGGACGCCCGCGCGTACGCGACGGTGGAGATGGTCACCCGACTCGCCGGCGCGTTCGACCTGAGCGTCGTCGCCGAGGGGGTGGAGACCGACGGGCAGCACACGGCGGTCACCGCGATCGGCTGCCTCCAGGGCCAGGGCTGGCGGTACGGTCGCCCCACCGGCCTCGCCGACCTGCGCGCCACCCTGCTCCCGGCGGCGCCCGCCTGACCCCACGGCGGCCCGCGAAAGCGGGCTTGACCCGCTTAGGCACGCGTAGCGTGCTTGACCCTGACGCAACGGTAGGCGGCAGCCTGGTCGCGGAAGGGAGGGAACCATGGCCTGGACGGTGGGACGGGTGGCGAAGGCCGCCGGCGTGACGGTGCGGACGCTGCACCACTACGACGAGATCGGCCTGCTCTCGCCCAGCGGGCGCAGCCCCGCCGGGTACCGGCGCTACGACGACGCCGACCTGGAGCGGCTGCAGCTCATCCGCTACTACCGGGAGCTGGGGTTCCCGCTGGAGGAGATCGCCACGATCCTCGACGACCCGGACACCGACCCGGCGGCGCACCTGCGCCGGCAGCACGAGCTGCTCACCGGGCGGATCACGCGGTTGCAGGAGATGGTCGCGGCGATCGAGTTCGCGATGGAGGCGAGCAGGATGGACATCCGACTGACCCCGGAGGAGCGGTTCGAGGTCTTCGGCGACTTCGACCCCGACGCGCACGCCGAGGAGGCGCAGCGCCGGTGGGGCGGCAGCGAGGCGTACCGGGAGTCGGCCCGGCGCGTGGCCGGCTACGGCAAGGAGGACTGGCTGCGCAACAAGGCCGAGAACGCGGACTGGGGCCGGCGGTTCGTCGAGGTCATGGACTCGGGGGCGCCGGCCGACGGCCCGACGGCGATGGCGCTGGCCGAGGAGCACCGGCAGCTCGTCAGCCGCTGGTTCTACGAGTGCACGTACGAGATCCACACCGGCCTGGCCGACATGTACGTGGCCGACGAGCGGTTCACCGCGTACTACGAGGCGATCCGCCCGGGCATGGCCGCCTACCTCAACGAGGCGATCCACGCCAACGCGATCAGCCGCGCGTGAGAGGGGCCGGGGCGCGCCGCGCCCCGGCCCTCACAACAGCAGGTCGAGCACGAGGACGCCGGCGAACCCCACCACGGAGATGATCGTCTCCATCACCGACCAGCTCGCGATGGTCTGCCCGACGGTCAGCCCGAAGTACTCCTTCACCAGCCAGAAGCCCGCGTCGTTGACGTGCGAGAAGAACAGCGAGCCGCAGCCGACCGCCAGGGCCAGCAGCGCCACCCCCGGCCGGTCCAGGGTCGCCGCGAGCGGGGCGACGATGCCGGCGGCGGTGATGGTGGCGACGGTCGCCGAGCCGGTGGCCACCCGGATGCCCACCGCGACCAGCCAGCCCAGCAGCAGCGGGGACAGGTTGGCGTTCTGGGCCGCGTGGGCGACCAGGTTGCCCACCCCGGCGTCGACGAGCACCTGCTTGAACCCGCCGCCCGCGGCGACGATCAGCAGGATGCCGGCGATCGGCGGCAGCGACCCGCCGAGCACCGAGGAGACCTGGGTGCGGTTGAACCCGGCCTGGTAGCCGAGGGTGAACATGGCCACGATCACGCCCGCCAGCAGGGCGATGATCGGGGTGCCGACGATGTCCAGGGCGCGGCGGCCGGCGCCGCCCTCCACCAGGGTCAGCTCGCCGACGGCCCGCAGCAGCATCAGCACCACCGGCAGCAGCACGGTGATCACCGCCGGCCAGAACGCCGGCGCCCGCCGCGCCGCCTCGGTGCCCGTGTCGTCGACCGGGGCGCCCGGCCGGCCCGTACCCGGATTGAGCAGGTCGTCCTCGGTGAGCAGGTCGCCGTCGGCGTCCACCGGCGGCCGGGCCGCCGCCCCGCGCTCGGCCGGGCCGCCCCCGCCGGGCACGGGCGCGCGGGTCGGCAGCAGCGACGCCGGGGCGGTCGCGGTGACGTACCGGGAGATCATGTTGCCGAACACCGGCCCGGACACGATCACCGTCGGAATGGCGATCAGCAGGCCCAGGCTCAGCGTCAGCCCCAGGTCGGCGTTGAGCGAGGAGATCGCCACCAGCGGACCGGGGTGCGGCGGGACCAGGCCGTGCAGCACCGACAGGCCCGCCAGCGCGGGGATGCCGAGCCTCATCAGCGGCAGGTCGGTACGCCGGGACACCAGCAGCACGATCGGCACCAGCAGCACCACGCCGACCTCGAAGAACAGCGGCAGGCCGATCAGCGCCGCCACCCCGGCCATCGCCCACGGCAGGGCGTTCCCGGAGACCCTCCGGACGGTCCGGGTGACGATGTTGTCCGCGCCCCCGGACTCGGCCAGCAGGCCACCGATCATCGCCCCGAGGGCGATCAGCAGGCCCACCCCGCCGACGGTCGAGCCGACCCCGCCGCTGAACGACGTGACGATCTTGTCGGGTGCGACCCCGGCGACGACCCCGAGCACGGCCGCGCCGAGGATCAGCGCCAGGAACGGGTGGACCCTGCCCCAGGCGATCAGGAGCACCACCGCGGCGATGCCCAACAGGGCCGCGACGATCAGTTGGGCGTCGCCGGCGTTGGTCAGCGGCGGCGCCGGTGCGGCGAGCAGTGCGACCACGGCGGTCACGACCCCTTCCTTGCAGTCACACGGGTGGCGGCTCCGGCGGCAGGCTCGGCGCCAACCGCCGCAACGACGTGAACGTCGGCACGAGCGCGTCGTACAGCTCGGAGAACAGCGGGAGCAGGGCCGCGTACGTGGCGGCGGCGGCCGGGTCGGGGCGTACCGTCTCGTCGATCCGCACCAGGTCGGCGGCCACGTCCACCGACGGGATCAGGCCCAGGGCCTGCATGCCCAGCAGCGCCGCGCCGAAGCTGGACCCCTCGCGGCCCACCGGGAACCGCACCGGCATGCCGAGCGCGTCGGCGAGCATCTGCCGCCACAGGGGGCTGCGGGCGAAACCGCCGCCCGCCCGCACCTCCCGCACCTCGTTGCCCGCCGCCCGCACCGACGACAGCACCAGCGCCAGCTGCTGACAGACCCCCTCCAACGCCGCCCGGACCAGATGCTCGCGGCCGTGGCCGTGGGTCAGCCCCACGTACGCCCCGCGCGGCAGCGAGCTCCAGTGCGGGGCGCGCTCGCTCAGCAGGTACGGCAGCATGATCAGCCCGCCCGAGCCGACCGGTGCCCGGGCGGCCAGGTCCAGCAGCTCCTCCTCGGCATGCTCGCCCAGCTCCGGGGCCAGCGCCTCGCCCGCCCACTGGAGCACGATCCCGCCGTTGTTGATCGCCCCGCCGACCACCCACCGGTCCTCGGTCAGGGCGTAGCAGAACACCCCGCCGAGCGGGTCGACCGCCGGCCGCTCGACCATGACCCGCATCGCCCCGCTGGTGCCGATCGAGCAGGCCACCTCGCCGGGGTGCACCGCGCCGAGCCCCAGGTTGGCCAGCGGCCCGTCGCCCGCGCCCACCACCACCGGCGTGTCCGCCGGCAGGCCGGTGGCCTCGGCCGCCGCCGGAGTGAGCCCCGGCAGCACCGTGGTGGTGGGGACCAGCTGCGGCAGCTGCTCCTCGGTGATCCCCGCCCGGCCCAGCGCCTCGGCGTCCCAGGCCAGCCGGTGGATGTCCAGCAACCCGGTGCCAGACGCCACCGAGTGGTCGGTGACCAGCGCCTCGCACAGCCGCAGCAGCACGTAGTCCTTGATGCCGACCCAGTGCGCGACCCGCTCGAACAGCCTCGGCTCCTGCTCGGCGAACCAGACCAGCTTCGGCAGCGGCGCCATCGGGTGCACCGGCGTGCCGGTGCGCCGGTGCAGCGCCAGCCCCGACGGGACCGCCCGCATCCGCTCGGCCTGCCGGCTGGCCCGCGAGTCCGCCCAGGTCACCGACGCGGTCAGCGGCTTCCCGTCGGCGTCCAGGCCGATCAGGCTGTGCATCGCCGTGCTGAACGACAGCCCGGCGACCGGGCCGGGCAGCTCCGCCACCACCGCCCGGACCGTCTCCAGCACCGCGTCGAGGATCAGCCGCGGGTCCTGCTCGGCGTACCCGGGGTGCGGCTCGTCCAGCGGGTACCCCGCCGAGTGGGCGGCCAGCTGCCGGCCCTCGGTGTCGTACGCGACGCTCTTCGTGCTGGTGGTGCCGATGTCGACCCCGATCACCACGCGGGGGTGCGCGTCCGGGCCGGTCACGGGCCCACCCCCCATTCGCGTCGGACGGCGCGGGCACGCCGTCGCGACCCGGCTGGGATCCGCTTACCCAGACACGCACCGCCCACACGGACCACTCCGTCGGTTTCCCTCATCGTGCGAGTCCATCCCCTGATCGGGTATTTCGCCCGCTTCGACGGGTTCGGGCCGCCTCCGCCTCGTTGAACCGGGTGGCACCCCGGTTGGTGGTTCGCGCGGGCGGAGGAGTCGGCGTGGCGAAGGCTGGATCTACGGGCACGACGTGGCGCTACCGGTGGGCACACCGGCAGAACGAACGGCGCCACCACGCGTACCGCGACGCCGAGCAGGCGTGGCGGCGGCGCGACGAGGAACTGCGGCGGCTGCGCGACACGGCGGCCGGCTTCCGCGGCTCCCCGGCAGCCGGCGCCGGCCTGCCCCTCGAACTCGCCCCCGGCGAGGTCGTCTTCTGGGCGCTGCCCGCCGCGCAACTCGTCGAGGTGCGGCACACCGCCGTGCTGCCCGCCCCCGACCTCAACGTCGACCCGGACCGCCCGCCGCTGCACCACCGGCGCCCCGAGGGCGTCAAGACCGTCGACGCCGGCATCGCCGTGCTCACCGACCGTCGGGTCGTCCTGCTCGGCGGGCGCGGCCGGCGCGACTGGGCGTACGGGAAGATCACCGGACTCGCCCACGACCCGGCGGCCCCCGTGACGCTGATCCAGGTCCTCGACCGGCGGCGCACCTCCGGGCTGCTGCTGCCCACCGACGCCGCCGCCGAGTTCCGGTTCACCCTCACCCTGGCCTTTGCCGAGGCCATCGAGCAACGCCCGGCGGTGGTCGCACAGCTCGACGAGTTGATCGCCGAACACGAGCGGGCCCGGCCGACGCGCCCGTCCGTCATCACCCCCGCGCAGGCGCGGACGGCCGCGCGGGTGCCGGGCGGCCGCCGTACGGTCGCGGTGGCCGCCGCCGCGGCGCTGCTGGTGCCCGCGCTGCTGTTCGCCCCGGACCCGCCAGCACGGCCCGGCCCGGAGGTCGCCGTGGCCGCCACCGCCCCCACGGCGTCGCCCAGCCCGCCCCCGCCGCTCCGCGTTCCGGTTCCGGTGCCGGCGAAAGTGGCCCCTCGGGTCGCCCCGTCGCCCAGCATGGTGCGGGAGCGGCGGTGCGGCGCCCCGGCCAACCCCCTCGGGTACGACTACTGCGGCGGCTCCCGCATCCGCAAGCCCGACTGGCGGGTGTGCGACTACTTCGACTGTGGGCGGGAGTTCTGGGCCGGGCGGGGATACCTGGTGCAGTGCCGCGACGGGTCCGTCAGCCTGACCGGCGGGCGGCGCGGCGCGTGCTCCGAGCACGGCGGCCTGCGGCGGACGGTCTGGACCTGAGTCCGGCTCCGGCTACGGTGGCCTGCCGGACGCTCTGGACCTGAGGCCGGTGTACGGCGGGGTGGCGCGGGTGCCGCATCATGATCGGCATGTTCAGCCTCAAGCGGAAGCAGCACCGGAAGAAGAAGCGCGGCTCCGGCTCCTCGTGCGACGGTTGCGACGCCTGCGACTGCGACGGCCCGGACTGCTGCGACTTTGGGCTCTTCTCGTTCATGCTGACCCTCGGCTCGGTGGCGGCCGGGGCGGCTGCCCGGCTGCCGCGCGCTGCCGGCCGGCCTTCCCGGGCGGGGGCCGGGCGTTCCGGCGCGACCTGGCCTTCCAGGTCGGGCGCCGGGCTTCCTGCGGCGGCCGGCGCGACCCGCTCGTCCGTGGTCGACCGGGCCGGCCGGGCCGCGATCCTCGGCTACCGGCGCTGGCTGTCGCACCGCTGGCCGGGGCAGTGCCGGTACACGCCGACGTGCAGCGCGTACGGGCTGACGGCCGTCGAGCGGTACGGGCTGGCCGTGGGTGGACGGATGGCCGCCAACCGGCTGCGCCGCTGCAAGCCGGGCGTGTCGAGAGGGACGTACGACCCGGTCCACTGAGTGCCCCTCGCCGGCCCGGCCCGCTTCGCGGCTGCGCTGCTCTGCCGTTGGGCTGCTCCGCGGTTGCGTTCTTCCTGTGGGCGGCCGGGCGTCAGGGCCGGCCGAAGTCGGGGACGGTGATCGTGCCGTCGGCGGCGAGCGGAAAGCCCGGGTTCCAGGCGATCTCCCAGACATGCCCGTCCGGGTCGGCGAAGCAACCGGCGTAGCCCCCGTAGAAGGTCTCCCGGGCGGGCCGGGTGATCCTCGCCCCCGCCGCTGCCGCCTTGGTCAGCACCTCGTCCACCTCGGCCCGGGAGCGGACGTTGTGCGCCAGGGCCAGCCCGCCGAAGCCGTCCCGGCTGCCGTCGCCCTTCCTGTCCTCCGTGATCCCCGCGTCTTCGGCCAACTTCTCCCGCGACCAGAGCACGACGGCCAGGCCGCCCGCCTGGTAGAAGACGGTCTCCTCGACCTGCTGGCCGCGCCAGCCCAGCCGCTCGTAGAAGGCGCGGGCGCGGGCGAGGTCGGCGACGCCGAGGGTGACGAGACTGATGCGCTGCTCCATCCCCGGACCGTACCGCCGACGCCGGCACCCCGCCCGCGGCCTGATCGCCGACGCCGACGCCGTCCGCGGCGTGAGCGCCATGTCGGCGACATGGCGGTATCCGAGCCACCCGGACACCGCCATGTCGGCGACAAGGAGTCGACCTAGGCCAGGGCCACCTGCACCGCGACATCCCGCTTCGGGTACTGCGCGTCCACCTGGTCCGCGCCGTACTTCGCGCGGAACATCTCCTCGACGCGCCTGACCCGGTCGGCGTCGGTGATCGGCGTGGCGCTCGTGCTCACGGCCATGCCGTCCCTGGCGATCTCCACCCTCGGCGTACGGCGCACGTTCTTGTACCAGTCGCTGTCCGAGCCGGTGATCGGCATCAGGAAGACGCTGTCGTCCTGCTGCACGAACCAGACCGGGTGCGAGATCTGCCGCCCGGACCTCCGGCCGGTGTGGGTGAGTTCGATCTCGCGGGCGTCCGATAGCGCGTCCCTGACGGCGGCATTGGTCACGGTGTCCTCCGGCAAGCTTCCGTAGGTGCTCCCGCCTGCCAGGCTATGGGCCTTCGCGGCCGCCCGCCGCGAGATCGGGGAGACCAGGCCGCCTAATGGGCCGTACCGGGTTGCCGTAGGACACTCGCCGCCGGCCGGTGAGCACTCAGGCAGTGAGGCACCAGGCGGTCACGTCCCGCGCGCCGGCGATCCTTGCATCAGCTACGCGGCGAGAGCGTCACCCTTGAACACCTCGCGGCGGTGCCAGCTGACGTGCTCGGCGGCCGGGAGCGGGGTGCCGGGGCGGGGGCGCAGCGTACGGCCGTGCAGGTCGTACACCGATCTGCCGACGTCCGTGCGGGCGGTGAACGCCGCCGACACGGTGATCCGTAGGGCCGGGTCGAGCCCGACCGCCCCGAAGTCGAAGAGCTTGTGGTGCAGGACGCACAGCGCCAACCCGTTGTCGAGATCGTCCGGCCCCTCGTGGGAGAACCAGCGCACGTGGGCCGCCTCCACGCCGACCGAGGCGTGGCCGAGCTGCCCGTCGTACCCGCAGAAGGCGCACTGGCGGTCCCACGCCCGCAGGACGTCGGCGCGCCACCCCGCCTTCCGCCGCCGCCCTGCCACCGGGGCCGGCGCGGCGGCGTGCAGGACGTCGTCGGGGTCCAGCCCGACCGCGACGAGCACGTCGGGCGCGATGGTGGGCGGAAAGTGGCTCTCCACCAGGGCCCGGGCGACCGACCGCAGCAGCTCCGGGTCACGGTGCAGGGCCGCCTCGACCGGATCGGCGAACCGTCCCGACACGTCGTGGGTGGTCAACGGCCCGACCAGGTCCATCGGTACGTCCTGGCTCAGCACCCAGACGCCGTCGCTGCGCAGGCGAGTGAACGGGTACGCCGCGCTCTGCGCCCGTCCCGTTCTCGACGCCGGCCCGAACTCGGCGATCAGGTCGCTGAGCAGTTGCAGCGCCTCCGACCAGGGCAGCTCGCTGGAGCCGGTGCCGGCGAGACGACCGAGCGCCAGCAGCACCAGCAGCGGCTTGTGCGGGGCCCGGCGGCCGTGCTGCTGGTGCAGGTGCAGACCGGTCAACCGGTCCAGCACCTGGCGTCTCGTACTCATGCGGCGATCGCCCGGGCGGCGGCGTACACGTCGGCCGGCAGCGGGTACGCCAACTCCCAGAGAATCCGCATCGGCCGGTCCCCGGTGTGCGACCGGTACGTCATCGGCCCCGCGTACAGGTACGGAGGCACGCCCAGGTCCCCCTCGGCGACCTTCGTCTCCCGGACGAACAGGTGCACGGTCGACCCGCGCTCGGCGTGGTGGACGTACCGCTGCCCGGTCGGCGACGCCGCCGACGTGGTGCTCTGCGACTCCCACTGGAACAGCGTCTCGGTGACCGCCCGGTCGGCGTACATCGTGGTGGGGGAGTAGTGCTGCTCCGACTTGACCAGCGTCACGAAGAACAGGTCCGCCCGCTCCGACTCGAGCCACTTCACGCCCTCCCGCAGCGACCCTGGGTTCGGCATCCCGAACGCCGCGCATGCCTCGTTTTTGCTGTACCGGGCGTGCACCCGCAGCGCACCGGCCCTCGCCGTCACCCGGTGGATGCGCTCCCGCAGCACCTCGGCCACCTGCCGCAGCTCGGCGCAGCGGGCCGGCTCCGCCCACAGCCGCGCCAGCCGCTCGTCCCGCCCCTCCCGCCCCTCCCGCGACGACAGCGGCGCGTTCGGCCCCCACAGGTCGAAGTGCAGCATGTCCCACAGCCGCCCCGGCTCGGGCCGCTCGCCCGCGGCGACCCGGGACAGCAGGTCCAGCCGGTCGACGTCGTCGATGTGCAGCATCCGCCCGATGGCCCGGCCCAGCTCCCGATCGTCCGGCCCGGGCGCCGACGCCTCAAGACCGGCGAGCCGCCGCAGCCCGGCCCACCCGCCGAGCGACGCCGACCGGTACACGTCCTCGACCTCCAGCCCGGTCTCCCGCAGGAACTCGGCCAGGCCGACGTCCCCGAGCTGCCGCAGCTCCGCGACCAGGCCGCTCTTCTTCGGCGTCTTCAGGGCTGATCTCAGGTTGGCGAGCACCGCGTCCTTCGCCACCCGGTCCAGCTGAATGTGGCAGCCGCTCGGCAGCGACGGGAAGCCCTGCTCGACCGCCTCCACGATCGCCCGCCGGCTGACCCCCGTCAGCGCCCGCCACCGCAGGTCGAAGCGGAAGTTCGCGTGCTGCCCGCCGATGAAGTCCAGCACCGTCAGGCACGGCTTGTCGTCGTCCAGCCGCAGGCCACGGCCGAGCTGCTGGAGGAAGATCGTGGCGCTCTCGGTGGGCCGCAGCATCAGGATCATGTCGACCATCGGCAGGTCGACGCCCTCGTTGAACAGGTCGACCGTGAACAGCACCCGCAGCTTCCCGGCCTTGAACTCCCGCAGCAGGTCGTCGCGCGCCCGCCCGGCGCGGTCCGTGCGGGAGGTCACCGCCGCCGACGGTACGCCGTGCCGGCCGAACCAGTCCGCCATGAACTCGGCGTGCGCGATGCTCACGCAGAACCCGAGCGCCCGCATTCGCTGCACGTCGACCGCGTCCCGTACCGCCCTGAGCACCAGCCGCGCCCGCGCGTCGTTGCCGGTGTAGACGCCGCTCAGCTCGCCCGGGTCGTACCCCTGACCGCGCTTCCACCGCAGGTGCGACAGGTCCACGTCGTCGTGCACCCCGAAGTACTGGAACGGTGCCAGCAACTGCCGATCCAGGGCCTCCCACAGGTGCAGCTCCACGGCCGTGCGTCCGCCGAACCACCGGCGCACGTCGCCGCCGTCGGCCCGGTCGGGGGTCGCCGTCAGCCCCAGCAGTACGCGCGGACGCAGCCGCTCCAACAGCCGCGCGTACGTCGGCGCCTCCGCGTGGTGGAACTCGTCGACGATGACCATGTCGTACGCCTCGGGGTCGACCTCCCGCCGGTGCAGCGACTGGATCGAGGCGAAGACGTGCCGCCAGTGGGCCGGCTCCCGGCCGCCGACCAGCAGCTCGCCGAAGCTGCCGTCGCCCATCACCTGCCGGAACGTCGACAGGCTCTGCCGCAGGATCTGCTCCTGGTGGGCGACGAACAGCAGCGAGTCGACGCTGTTGTTCCTGTGCAGCCGCCGGTAGTCCAGCGCCGCGACGATCGTCTTGCCGGTGCCGGTCGCCATCACCACCAGGTTCCGGTACCGTCCGTGGACCTGCCGCTCCGCGTCCAGGTCGGCCAGGATCTCCGCCTGGTACGGGTACGGCCGCACGTCCAGGCTCGCGATCTCGGTGCTCTCGCGCTTCTCCCCGCGCAGGGCCTGTCGCAGCCGATCCGCGTCCCGCGTCGGGTCGTACGCCTCGAACGCCGGGTCGTTCCAGTAGTCCTCGAACGTGGCCGTGAACGTGTCGATGACGTGCGGCTGCTCGACGTTCGAGATCCTGACGTTCCACTCCACGCCGTCGACCAGCGCGGCCTTTGACAGGTTCGACGATCCGACGTACGCCGTGGTCATGCCATTGTTGCGGCGGAACAGCCACGCCTTGGCGTGCAGCCGCGTCGTACGCGTCTCGTAGGAGACCTTGATCTCGGCGCCCAGCTCGGCCAGCCGGTCGAGGGCCCGCTGATCGGTCGCCCCCAGGTACGTCGTGGTGATCACCCGCAGCCGGCCGCCGCGCCCGATCAGCTCGCGTACGGCCGGCTCGACGATCCGCAGACCGTGCCACTTGATGAACGCGCACAGCAGGTCCACGGAGTCGGCCGACGCCATCTCGTGGGTGACCTCGTGGCCGATGCGGGGTTGGTGGCGACCGTTGACGAGGAGCGCGCCCGTGGAGAGCGGCGTGGTCGGGCGGGCCGGGAAGGCCGGCTGCGCCGGTGGGGTGGGCGGGGAGGCGATCGCGTGTAGGAGGTTGCGGGCGTCGGCGATCTGGTCGTACGCGTCGACGGACGCTGGTTCGAAGCCAGCGATGCTTTCGACGATGCGGTTGGCAACCTCGACCTGTCGGGCGAGCTTGTCGTCACCGCCGGAGACGGCCTGCAAGGCGCGGCGGGCCAGGGTGGCGATGTGCTGGGCTAGGACGTTGTGCGCGTCGGCCGGGTCGATCCTGTTGAGCTGGACCAGGGCGGGGTCGACGTGCTGAAGCCGTTCGGCGAGCTGGTGGGTGATCAGATGTTCGTGGAGGCCACGCTCAAGATCCGTCACCCGAGGAGGTTAACCAACGGTCCACCTGCCGCGCTACCCTGAGGAATTGAGCTAGGTCGATGGAATGTGGAGTGCTGATACGGCCTGCTGGGCAGGTGCTTTTGTGGAGATGTGAACGGGTTGCTGCCCTGATCATTGGCGGCCCAACAATCAGGGAAAACGATTCCGGAGTCAGCAACCACCCTTCTGGATTCCCCGCTGAGGCCACCATCCGGAAAGGCGGCCATCGGTGCCGTGCAGCGCCAAGTGTCGCTCGTGAGTCGAGGGATGGCTGCCCCTCGCTTACCGACTCTGCTACTTCTTGCCGGAGTCGGAGATGATTTCCGCCGCTCTGGTCAGGACCGCCTGCCACAAGTTCGGCGCCACGCTCTCGCGTAGCAACTCGACAACGTCCTCAGCCGCAGCCGTGATCAGACGTGCGGAGGCCTTTGTGCGCGGAGCGGTAGGAGCCGGTTCCGGATTCGGCCTCGGAGCGGTGAGAACCGGATCCGGAGTTGGTTGGCTGTCACCAGGGTTGCTTGCTGACAGATCCACTCCCATTTCTGCCATCCCGGCTGCGAGGTCCGCCATCATGGCCCCCCAAAAGTCCGGCTGGTCGTCGCCCTGGACAGCCTCGCCACCGCCAGTTGGAGTGGACTCGACCTCCACGCCCGTCGGCAACGGACTGCCGCTGCAAACAACGTCCAGGTACCTCGTCGTCCTGGTCAAGGCGACGTAGAGAAGGCGGTGTCCGCGAACGTCGTCCGCCACGATATCGACTGGTTCGACGACCACGACCGCATCGAACTCCAGGCCTTTGGCCTCGTGCGGGCCGACGATATTGATACCCGGGCCGAGCTCACCCTCCGAAGCCGAACGCCAGGCGACATCCTTGGCGATGAGTTCAAGCTCCACGTCCTCGCGGCACGTGCCAGGACAAATGATCGCTACGGACCTACCGTGAGCGGCGTGTCCCATGGCGACCCGGACAGCCTCGCCCGCCCGATCGTCCTCGTCCACCTGGTGGATCGACGGGTCCCCTGGGCCATCCCGTACCACCTGCGGTGCCTGGACCGAGGGCGCAGCGATTGGCAGCAGCTGGGCCGCGAACTCGAACACCTGCCGCGGCACACGGTACCCGTAGCGTAGTTCCTCGTAGTTGACCGGTAGGTCGGACGACAGGTGCCGAACAACGTCATCCCACTCGTCACGCGCCCATTGCCCCGTCGATTGGGCGATGTCGCCCACCACCGTGAAGGAACCATTGGCCGACCGTCGAGCGATCGAGCGCAACTGCATGGGAGACAGGTCCTGCGCCTCATCGATGACGACATGATCAAATGGCTCTGCCACCCCGTTGATGAGGTGGTCGGCCTCATCCAGCACCGCAAGATCGGCGTCCGTCCACTGCTCGTCAGACATCTTGTCGGCCGCGCGCCGATGTAGCAGGGAGACCTCGCGGGCGGTGAACTCGTCGCCGGCCGCGGCGATCAGCCGATCCCGCGAGCCATACAGGCTCTTCGAACTTAAGCGGGGTTGAGGTGTCCGCGGTGGCGTCGCGTGGTGGTGGTGCGGGTGCGTAGGCGTTGGTTTTCGGGGTTTCGGAAGCCGTAGGCGTCGCGGGCGATGGTTTTGATAACC
>NZ_JBDPMC010000249.1:0-643 GCF_039871625.1 Micromonospora sp. B11E3
CCCCATCACGCTGGAGAATCGCGTGAACAACTCGTCCCACTCGTCTGACCGCGGCAGCTCGGCCGGCGCGGACGGTAACGGGACAGCAGCGGGAACAGCGGCGTGGTAGTGGTTGTAGTGGGTGGGGTTCGCCGGGTCGGCCGCGACGTAGTACAGGTCGACCCGCCGGCCGTCCCGCGGCCCGAACACCGCCACCGGGCTCACCCCCCGCCCGGTGCGCTGCCAAACGGTGATCCGGCTACCGGTGGCGTGGGCCAGCAACGGCAGCAGGAACTCCCCGCCCGGCTCCGCCCACCGGCCGTCCCAATCGGCCACCGTGTCGAAGACCTCGGCAAGCTCATCCGCCTCGAGCGGCCCGTCAGACGTGCTCAACACGTGGACCAGATAGGCACGGGCCCGATCCGGCGCCAACGACGCCACCGGGAAACCCCGGCCACGCCCGTTGACGAAGTCCAACTGCTCCTGCGGCACATCCATGACCGGACCGGGATCGAGCCCCAACCCGATCAACTCCGCACACGCCTCGTCATACCGCTGCCCGATCCACCGCGCATCCAGGAAACCAGCCTCGGTGACAACACCGCCCCCCGAAACACCCTGGTCGCCGAGACGATCAGTCAGCCGCGCCAACACCTGCCCATCG
>NZ_JBDPMC010000250.1:0-629 GCF_039871625.1 Micromonospora sp. B11E3
CAGCCTTCGCCGTGGCCTTTGTCGCCCGACCGCTAGGCGGCGTGCTGTTCGGACATATCGGGGACCGGATCGGGCGAAAGGCGACGCTCATCCTCACGCTGCTGATAATGGCCGTCGGCACGAGTGTGATCGGCCTGTTGCCCACCTACAGTGCGATCGGGATCTGGGCGCCAGCCCTGCTGGTGATCGCTCGGTTGATGCAAGGGCTGTCGGCCGGCGGCGAACTGGGTGGCGCCATCCTCATAGCTGTCGAACCCGCGCCCGCCAAGCGTCGCGGCTACTACGGCTCGTGGCCAACACAGGGGGTGAACGCAGGCCTAGTGCTGGCCAGTGCGGCCTATCTGTTGGTGGTTCACCTGACCGGGAATTCGCTTCTGAGCTGGGGCTGGCGCATCCCGTTCCTGGCTAGCGCAGTGTTGCTGCTGGTCGGACTCTATGTCCGGCTGCGGGTACTGGAAACGCCGGAGTTCCGCGAGATCCGCGAGTCGGGGCAGCGAGCCGGCGTCCCGATCGCCGTCATCCTGCGGCACCACAAGAGGGCCCTGTTGATCGGGATGGGCGCGTTGACGGCGGGGACCATCCCGTTCTACATCGCCACCGTGTTCACCCTGTCCTATGGACCGAAGCAA
>NZ_JBDPMC010000251.1:0-628 GCF_039871625.1 Micromonospora sp. B11E3
GCTATTTCGGCGTGCAGGTTACGGCCGGCCAGAAGCTCGCGGGTGACCGCCGAGTCGTAGCCGGCGTCCAGGTGCACTGTCACCTTTTCCGGCAGCGGACCGAACACGTCCAGCTTGTCCAGAGTAGACGCCAGCAGTGGTGAATCATGACGGTTCGCGCCGGCCAGAACCCGGTCGAGAGGGATCCCCCGGGCCTCGACCATGCTGGAGCGTTTCATCCCCTGCTTGCCCCGGTCGACCGGAGACCGGCCGGCCACCTCACCGCCACCGGGAGCCTTGGTGATGCACCCGTCCACCGAGATATCGTCCAGAATCAGTCCGACAATCCGGTCATAGGCGTCCAACACGATGGCCTTCAATTGTTCGAACACGCCCAGCCTGATCCACTCGTCACGCCGGTTCCGGATCGTCGTCGCCGAACAACCACTGTCCGCGATCGACTCGTACGCACACCCGAACCGCAGCACCTGCAACAACTTCTCGAATATCAGCCGATCCGCCACCCGCGGCCGGTGACACCCCAGCGGATGCGACGGATCAACCCGCGGCCGCTCGGGCAACAGCGCGGCGAACTGGTCCCACAACGGGGTCATCAGCCATGATGGAACAACGGGCACGGACACTCCTG
>NZ_JBDPMC010000252.1:0-602 GCF_039871625.1 Micromonospora sp. B11E3
CGGGGGCGAACCGGTAGCGCTCGTGACGCATCGCCGCGATGATGCGACCGATCTTCGCCTGGGACATGCCGTCCACGGTCTCCTGCGTGACCCCGGGCGTCATCGCGCCGTGGTTGGCGTAGATACGCCCGTAGGCCAGCAGATACAGTTCTGGGTTGAACAGTTGTCGATACAGTTCGTCAAGCGGCAGGCTACGCCTGCCGCGCTCACGCAGGACACCCAGCACCGTTGCGGCGCTCTGCATTACGCATACCTCCCGATCTGGTGGTGTCCCATCACCTGGCCTCCTTCGCCCGTGTAGACGGCTTTCCCGTCCTCCCTGGCCGGGCGTTAATCCGGCGACTACTACGAGGCCTCCGTCGCCATAGGACTCGCGTCCGGTAGGCGGTCCCGCGTTCGTCCCTGTCGTACGTAGCAGCGTGACGTAGGCGCCCCACTCATCTCCTTCAACACCCTCGCTGGGCGTCGCCCCGCACTCTGGAGGTTGCGTCAGCCGACACTTCGATTCCGACGCAGAGCACGGCACCGGTTTCAGAGGTCTTTCCGGTGGATGGGAACTTGCATCGACTGGAGATTAGGATTCAGGCAATCCAGCTTTCGCC
>NZ_JBDPMC010000253.1:0-584 GCF_039871625.1 Micromonospora sp. B11E3
CAGCACGTCACGGACCCCGATCGGATCGGTGGCGATGAAGGCGTACAGCATGCAGTACCCGTCACCCGGCACCGGCAACATCGGATCCGGGCCGGCCACCGATGCGATGGCCGGCCGCTGGACGGACGTCAACGACGACGGGTCCACAACAACATCCCAGAACGCATTGGCTGATCTTTGCGTAGCGTCAGCCTGGCCGGCCGCCTCCTGCCAACGCTCCAACGGCTGCGGCTGCGGCTGCGGCTGCGGCTGCGGCGGGGGCGGGGGCGGGGGCGGGGGGGCGGCCGGCGGAGTCCGCACTGCCGGTTGCCCCTGGTCGACCTGCGCGCTCGCCGCCCTTGGCCGCTGCTGGCCCTGCCACGTATTCCCGACCGGACGCGCCCACGACCCGTCGACCGGTGGGGTCGGGTCGTCTGTGTCGGGTCCGGGGACATCTACCGCGTCGTCCTGCTCTGCTTGGTATGCCGCGGCTACGGATCCGGTTGATGCGGGTGTCACCGCGGCGGCGTTGTCGCTGGACCCGCCGGTCAGCTGCGGCGGGTCTCCCGCCGTCCACCCACCCGCATCCACGGCTCGGTGGGATT
>NZ_JBDPMC010000254.1:0-571 GCF_039871625.1 Micromonospora sp. B11E3
GGCGACGTGTGCCGCCGCCCCCACCGGATTCCAGAACCACATCGCGGCGGCGACGGCGAACTCGGCCATCATGAAACTGAACATGGCCACCGCCGTACGCTTGCCGGTCTCCGTCTCGAGGAAGAACTTCTTCTCCGCCTCGATCACGGCGAGCAGCAGGTCAGCCGTCTCGGCCATCTTCCTCACGAACGGAACGGTCTGGGCCACGAACCGGTCGAAGACCTCGCCCTCCCCCGCCTCCCCGACCGCCCTGATCGCCTGCTCCAGCAACGGACCAAGCACCGTACGCACCCGATGCTCCAGCACCTCGGCCGTACCGATGTCCTGCCACAACAACGGCAGCTTCGTCCGGGACAACCTGAACCCGGTGAACCCTTCCAAAACCCGCATCGCGCTCTCGTCGAGCTCAACGGTCGGAACGGCGGCGGCCAACGCGCAACGCTCCCTTCCCCGCCCCGGATCAGGGCACCCAGCGCGGATCAGTCAACCGCGCTGACCGCCACCCCAGCCCCCGACCACCTCGTCGGCGATGACCTCGGCACTGCCCCCACCCGGCGGCCGAGGCCCCAAC
>NZ_JBDPMC010000255.1:0-567 GCF_039871625.1 Micromonospora sp. B11E3
CGGTGAGCATCCGGCCGAGTTGCAGCGGGTTGGGTAGCCGGCCGTTGTGGGTGGTGATGAACTGCCCGTCCCACGGGTCGTTGACGTCGCTGCCGAGCTGCATCGGTTCGGCGTCGCGGCGCAGGTCAGCGGCGGTCATCGCACGGCCGCCGTGGCGGTCGTGCCAGGTGGTGAGGAACGCGCGCCAGCGCGTTTCGTCTTCATCGATCTCGCGTACGTCGGCGGCGTTGGTCAGGAACCCGTCGATGCCGTGGTGGGCGAGGAACCCTCCCAGGGCTTGCGCCCACGGCGTGAACTGCCGCATCGACAACCCGGACACCCGTGGCGCTCCCTGGCGGGTCCAGTCGAGCACGAGGACCAGGAGGTGCCACAACACGGTCAGTTGATTCGCGGGGTCGGTGATCCACTGGTCAAGGTGGGGGATGCCGAACCCGGATTGATCGCGCAGCTCGGGGCGGGGCATGTCCGGGTCGAGATGCACGCGCACGGTGCGGGAGGCCATGTCTCCGCCGACTTGCAGGTTGTTGCCGGTGGCCATCCATAGCCGGTCGTTGACGGTGGCGATGT
>NZ_JBDPMC010000256.1:0-565 GCF_039871625.1 Micromonospora sp. B11E3
CCGGCCGGAGAGATCCACTTTCACGTGCCCGAGACGGAGATCACCTGACCGCCCAGCAGGAATTCTGCTGTCCGCGAGCAGGGACTCAACTGTCCGCCAACAAGGATTTTTCCGCGTCCGCTAGCAGCCACGCCGGAAGCCCTCCGACACAGATGCTTAAGGTCGGGCACGCGCTGCCCTGCCACGGTTGCCGATGACTGGCCACCGGCCGAGCGAGTGTGGGCGCGCGGTTAGGCGAGGTCGGCCGTGACGCCCTGATGTTGGCGCCGCCCCCTGTCCCCGGCAGCGGAGCGGGGACACACTCGGCCGGGGCGCTGTTTGCTTGTGGCGCTGGCGTTTCGTCAGGTGTCGTGAATTCCAGCAGCCCGGCACGTGTCTGCGGGGGGAGGTGGTCGTCGTCCAAGGTTGTCATCGTCTTTTTGCCTGTTCCGGGCGGCTGGTCAATGAGCCTTTCCGCGTAACGGTGTGAGTGCGGCGGGTAGCGGTGCTGGTGGCCGGTGCGGACACGCCCGGACCCGTTGTGGTGCAAGGGAAAGACGCAGAACCCCGGTATGAAGTGGTCCTC